>NZ_JBVAYV010000009.1:0-105729 GCF_055412805.1 Pseudarthrobacter kochi | reverse complement strand
GGCTCGTGGTTCCTGTTCAGGTTGAATGCGTAGGAACACTCATCCCAGCAGGACCACGAGTCCTCTGCTTGCTACAACACGAACCTGTTTCCCCGGGAACCTTGAAGAGCCGGCTATTCCGGCGCAGCCCCCGGACGCACAAGCATCGCCTCAAGGTCCGACGCCGGGACGGGCCTGCCGAAGTAGTAGCCCTGGCCGCTCGCGCAGCCCAGCCGGATCAGCTCGGCCGCCTGCTCCGCCGTCTCGATGCCCTCGGCAACCGCCTTGAGCCCGCAGGCGTGGATGAGATGCAGCACCGCCTCGACGAAGTTGCTTTGCTCCACGTCGGTGCCCAGCCCGTCGATCAGGCTCTTGTCGATCTTGACCACGTTGACCGGCAGTTTCCGCAGGTAGCTGATGGACGAGTACCCGGTGCCGAAGTCGTCAATTTCCAGCTGGACGCCCAGTCGCCGCAGCCCGCTCAGGGAGTACTTGTCCACGTCCCCGCCGTTGACGGCCATGGACTCCGTCAACTCCACGATGAGGTTGGCGGCGTCCACTCCCGTTTCGCGGAGGATATCGCGGACATGTTCGATCAGATCCAGGTTTTGCAGCTCGGTGGTTGAGATGTTGACACGGACGTTGAATTTCCCGTCCACGTTCTGTTCCTGCTGCCACTGCCGCAGCTGGCGCACCGCGTTCTTCAGGACCCAGTGGCCAAGGTCCACGATCATCCCTGTCTCTTCGGCCAGCGGGATGAACGAATCGGGCATCAGAAGCCCGCGTTCCGGGTGGTTCCAGCGCACCAGCGCCTCAACGCCTTCAATCCTGCCGGTGGCCAGTTCCACCACCGGCTGGTAATGCAGCGTGAGCTGGTCCTGGCGGATCGCCTCGCGCATCTCAGTGATCATGACGCTCTGCAGCCGGCGGGCATAGAGCAACGCCGGTTCGAACACCTTGATGCTGCTGTGCGGCTGGGCCTTGGCCGCGTACATCGCCGTGTCAGCTTCCATGACAAGATCATCGACCGACTGCCCTGGCTCGGCCACCCGCAGTCCGATGCTGGTGCCACAGGTAATCCGCAGGTCCCCGATCTCCAGGCTCTCGCCGAGGGCCTTGAGGATCCTGTTGGCGACCCGTCGGGCCCGGACCAGGTTCGACTTCGGAAGCATGACGGCGAACTCGTCGCCGCCGAGGCGGGCGACGGTGTCCGTCTCCCGGACGGCATTCTGGAGCCGTCGCGAGATCACCCGGAGGACGTCGTCGCCGGCGCTGTGTCCCAGCGTGTCGTTGATGCCTTTGAACGAGTCGAGATCCAGGACCAGCAGCGCCGGCGGCATTTCGCCCCGGGACGTCTCGGCAAGTGCGTGGCTGAGGACGGAGTTGAGCGCTGTCCTGTTGGCCAGCTGGGTCAGCGGGTCCGTCAGGGCCATCCGCTCGAGCTCGACCTGGGCGTCCCGCAACATCGCCGTTCGGCTTTCGACGCGCTCTTCAAGTTCCTGGTAAATGGTCTGCAGGTCGTCAGCCATCAGGTTGATCCCGGCAATGACCGCGGCGACGTCGTCCCTGGCACCGGAGTGGGGAATCCTGGTCGTCAGGTCACCGCCCGCTATCCGGACGATACCTTCGACGAGGGCGTGCAGCCTGGGGTCCGGAGGATCATTCTTCACTCGCGTACTGCCCTAACCAATCAGTGGCCTCAGCCTCGGACGTGAAGAACCGCGCCGGGATCGACTCGGTCTTCGACCGCAGCAGGTAGTGCGCAATCACCCGGTCGACCGGGCTTTCGCCGACGAGCGCAAACGCGGACGCCGCGATCGATGTGGAGTAGACGTGCCGTGCCTCGACGCTGACACCCAAGACCCCCGTGATGACCAGCAGCACCGGCATGCGCCGGCCGTTCGCCAGGGCGCGGACCGTGGCCCCGGCCGTTCGCGCCTCGGGACCGGCGATTTCCCCGTTGGCGGGAAGCGCGACCTCGATGATGCCGCCGTCGAGCATGCGGACGCCGATCGGCGCACCTGCGGGCGTCACCGCTGACGCGCGAACAGCTCCCGCAGACTCGTCTGGTATCCGCTCATCGGGCCCGGCGAGGGCGTCGACGCTCACCGGACAGCAATTCGACGACGGCGGTCGGTTGACCCGCGGAGGTCCCGGTTAAGCCGGCGGTCGCCATGGTAAAGAATGGTCTCCCAGTCGACCTCCTCGGCTGTCTTCTCAACCACGAGGCTCTCCTTCACTTGCTTGGTCCGCGGAGTGACGTACAGCCAGTTGACCATACCGAGGAACACATCCACCACAGAGTTGCGCACGCCGATGTAGGCCCGGATTGCGCCGGCAGCCAGGACGGCGTTCAGCGAGGCGAATGCCACGTTGCCCCAGTTGCCCAACTGGGCGTCGCGCCAAACGGTCAGCACGGAGAAGGCGACGATCGCGTAGGGGGTGAGGACGTAGATGGCCGGGGCCGCGGTGCGGTTCTTGACCTTCGGGGTGCGGGCAAACGGAATCTTGTCGCCGGTGACGGCCTGCTGCAGCGACTTGAGTACGCCGGCAAGGTTCACCGGAAGCAGGACCAGGTTGAAGCCGTAGATCCGGAGGATGTCGCTGAAGCGGTGCCCGCAGTCCCGCAGATCGCTGCCCATGGCCAGGAAGTAGGGCAGGGCGGCGAGGAACACGATGGGGCTCAGCAGCCGGCTGTCGTAAGGGTACGCCAGCAGGAAGAGCAGGCCGAAGCTCGCCCAGGCGATGGACGCCATGTAGTTCACGCGCAGGAGGACTTCCCGGAACAGGATCTTGCGGCGGTCGGAACGGCTCTGGAGGAGCTGGGCCCAAAGCTTGGGCAGGATCAGCAGTCCGCCGTTGGCCCAGCGGCGGCGCTGGACCACCAGCGAGCCGAAGTCCGGCGGCGTGGCGCTGTAGCTGAGGCGTTCCGGGTAGTTCACCAGGGTCCAGCCGTGCTGGCCAAGGTCGATGCTGGACTCTGTGTCCTCGATGACCGTGCGGTCCTGGATGTACGTCCGGACTTCGAAGGCACCGTTGGTCTCCACTTCAACAATGTCCTCGAGGGCCCGCTTGCGGATGACGGCATTCGCGCCGACCCAGAAAGTGGCCCCGTAGTAGGTCATTCCCTGGTGGAGGATGTGCTGGATGTCGGTGGTGGCTCCCGCGACGCGCTCGATCCGGGTGGGCGCACCGCGGAAAGAGGAGTACGGAGTCTGGGTCACGGCGACCTGTTCGTTGCCGGCCGATTCCAGGAAGTAGACCAGGCGGAGGCAGTAGTCGCGCAGAAGGAGCGAGTCGGCGTCGAGGGTCAGGAGGTAGGTGGTGTCCGGGAACTCCAGGACCCGGTCAGTGCCTGCAAACTCCGCATCGCCCTCGACTTTGCGCAGGACCACGCCGTCGGCGGTCATCTCTTCCCGCCAGGAGTGTCCCATCAGGGAAATGTAGGCATTGAGGTTCATCGCCTTGTTGGCCTCGTGGGAGAGGCTCGCGTACTTCTTCCGCTCGAACGTTTCGGTGGAGACGTTGAAGATCCAGGTCAGGCGGAGGTACAGCTCTTCGCGCCGGGACCACGACGGCGAGGTTTTCTGCGCCAGGGCTGCGTTCAGCCCGACCAGGACGAGCCGCAGTTCGCGGGCCAGACCCATCAGGACAAGGTCCACGAAGAACTCGTCGACGTGGTCATCCACCAGCTCGCCGGCTGCCATTGCCTCCAGCCAATCGGCGGCGGCCTCATACTCGGCGATCAGCGATGCCAGCTCGGCGGGTTCGTTCCGGGGGTCCGTCTTGGCCCGGCGACGGGCGTCCGCCAGGGCGGTGTTGAACCGGGCCGCGGGAACGCTCATCGCAGCGGAGATTTCTGCCGTCAGCGCCCGGGTTTTTTCCAGCTTGGCGAGGTCCCCGGGGTCCGTGGGGTTGGGCGGATCGTCGACCAGCAGCACAACTTTGAGATCGGGGAATTCCTGCAGGGCGGCGGACCAAAGCGTGGCCCGCACCACTTGGGGCTCTTCGGCGTAGGAGGGGACCAGCACCGTAATGCCTTCGGCATATTCGGCGAAGTGGCGATCCAATTCTCCGCGCGGAACCCGGGAATGGTCCCGGAATCGATAAAGGGCACCTTGCCGGGCCATCAAGTACATGAGCGCCGAAAATGTCAGGAATGTTACGACAATCAGGTACGAGACAGTCTCAAATTGGAACCTGAACCCGGCATTCGGGTTATCGGCCAGCTCCCGCAGAATGGTCGAAATGACGTAGCTGACCCAGGCGAGCAGGGTCGTAAGAATTCCGAGCCGGCCGAGAATGATCTTCCGGCGTGACGGCCGCGGATGAACGATCGAAAGCGGCTCGGAGCGCCTTTCAGCCCCCCACTGACGGCGGCGACCCACGTCTTTTTGCTCGGTGGAGACGCTTTCTGCGTCAGGGCGCGGCAAGACTAGCTGATCAGACATTGGTCCCCATAGACTGCAAAGTCGCTGTTTGAACGCGCGCACATGTAACACAGCGCCCGGCGCACCGGAATATTCCAGTGAGTGCCCTTAGGATAATGCAAGGTCAGACCGTTGCCGGACATCAGACACTCCGGAATATGACGCGCTGATCCCGATGGTCGGCGTGTGCCCGGCGGTTCGCAATAAAGTCATAAGGGGGCCCTGTGTCCGAAAGATTCCCAGGCCGTAAATTATCGCTCGTCCGGCTGGGCGTTCTCGCCGGTGTCGTCGTGGCGGTCACCGCCGGCGGCGTGACCGCGTGGGGCAACTTCAAGGACGTCAGGGCAGCACAGGCTATTCCGTCCATTTTTTCCGGATATGTGGACGTTACGGCAACTCCACGCTATGCCTTCGAGGACCCGGTATCCAAGGCGGCGGAGAAGGTACTGCTGTCCTTTATCGTGTCGGACGCCGGTGACGCGTGTACGCCGAGCTGGGGCGCCGCCTATTCCCTTGACGAGGCAGGGTCTGCCCTGGACCTGGACCGGAGGGTTGCCCGGCTCCAGCAGCTGGGCGGGACAGTTGCTATCTCCTTCGGCGGCCTGATCAACAACGAACTTGCCACGGGTTGCACTGACCCGGGCAAGCTGCAGGCCGCGTACCGCGCCGTGGTGGAACGGTACAACGTCAGCAGCATCGATCTGGACATCGAGGGCGAGGCCCTCAGCGATGTCGCCTCCCTGGACCGCCGCGCGGCAGCGGTAGCGGCACTCCAGAAGGACCGCCGCGGAAGCGGGAAGGACCTCAATGTCTGGCTGACCCTGCCGGCAGACCCCAACGGTTTGACGACGGCAGGCACCGACGCCGTGCGCCGGACGATCGCCTCGGGGACCGATCTCGCCGGGGTGAACATCATGACGATGGACTACGGCGGAAGCCGGCTCCCGGACCGTTCGATGTTCGAGAACGCTGCCTCGGCAGCGGAGGCGACTCACCGGCAGCTCACCAGCCTGTACCAGGCTGCCGGCAGCGAGCTGGGCAGCGAGACCGTGTGGCGCAAGATCGGGCTGACGCCGATGATCGGCCAGAACGACATTGCCGGTGAAATCTTCACCCTCAAGGACGCGGAGGAACTCAGCGGATACGCGAGCGCCAAGGGCGTCGGCAGACTGTCCATGTGGTCCCTGAACCGTGACCGGACCTGCAGCCCGAACTACCCCGATGTCAAGAAGGTGTCCGACGGCTGCAGCGGCGTCGAGCAGGGCGCAGCCTCGTTTGCCACCATCCTGGGCGCCGGCGTCGCAGCTTCCCCGGGCGCAACCGGGAACACGGCAACCCCGCCGGAGTCATCGGTACAGCCCACACGGGCACCCGCAGCAGCCGATGATCCTTCCACCAGCCCGTATCCGGTCTGGAACGAAGGCGCTGCCTACACAACCGGCGAGCGGATCGTCTGGCACTCCAACGTCTATGAGGCCAAGTGGTGGACGCGGAACGAAGCCCCGGACAACCCCGTCCTCCAGGGCGCCGCAACCCCCTGGCGGATCATCGGCCCGGTCCTGCCCGGTGACAGGCCGACCCCGCAGCTGACCGCCCCCGCCGGCACCGCGCCGCAATGGGAACCGGCCAGGGTCTACCGCAAGAGCGATCGTGTGCTCTTCGAGGGCCGGGTTTACGAAGCAAAGTGGTGGAACCAGACGGACAGCCCCGAGGCTGCGATGCAGGGTGCACCCGAGTCGCCGTGGACGAAGCTGCGCGATGAGGAGCTGTTGAAGCTGATGGCGGCGGCGTCCGCGTCGCCCGCCGCGTCCCCGACGCCGACGCCGACGCCGACGCCGACGCCGTAAAGACCAGCATGCGCAGCCGGGGGCCGTGGGGAGGGAAGTTGTCCCCATGGCCCCCCGGCTATCCCCTGCTGTAGCGTGCCTCTCATTGCTGGTTGAGCCTTCGACCGGTTCGAACCGAAGGTCTCCGACATGCCAGATTCTGCAGTGATACCTGGGACAACCACCTACCGGATGTCCAGCCTCGCCTGGGCCCTGGCCGTGCAGAGCGCCACGGAAACGCTGCGGCTCGAAGCCGGCGTGGACCTGGCGGGCTCCACTCCCGGACCGGGGGCCGCCATCCTGGCGGGGGTGGACGACCTAACCCTGGCCGGAATGGCCCGCGAGCTGAACACCGCCGGGATCACGGACTCCACCGGAAGAATCCGGCCGCAGTGGCTGCAGGCGCTGGGCCAGGGCGCAACTGCGCCGATCCGGCTGAGCCTGGTGGCACGCTCCGGCGGCGCCTCGACGCACTGCCGGGTGAACCTCTTCGATGGCCGGGGGCTCGCCGTCGAATTTACCCGCCCGGTCGCCACAGCCGCGGACGGAAGGGTCGCCGCGGCCAGCGTCGCCGACGCCGTCACCGTCACCCTGCTGGCGGAGGCGGTCCTGTGGCCGGTGATGGCCCGGTCGATGCCCCCGTTCCCGGAACTAATTGCCGGGGCAGCGGGCCCGGAGACCGGCTCCGCGGATTCCGGTCCGGTTCCCGGACGGGACGGCGGGAAGACCACGCTCTCGGCAGCCGACGCCACCGCACTGGCCCGCGGCGGGTCCGACGATATTCCCCCGGGCGTCGCCGCCGCCGTGGCCGCGGCGAAAGCCACGGTCTACCTGGATGTGCAGTCCCAGGCAGCCGGCACCGGGTTGCCGTACCGCGCGGCCGGAGTCTGGGCGCTGTCCGACAGCTTGTATTCCGTCCGCACCACCGGGCCTGCCGGGGCACGCCGCCTGGTGATGGTGGAAGCGGCGAGTGGCGACATCGCCCGCCAGCTTGTCTGGCACACGGTCGGCGCCCACGATTTCCTGGCCCGCCGCACCAGCGCGGAGCCGGCATCATGAGCCTGCACGGAATGGACCCGGAGCAAGGTGAGCATTTTGCCAGGGAACTCACGCGTGCCAGCCAGCGCTTCGCGCAGCTGAGCGGGCAATTGACACCGTTCATCGCTGCCGCCCCGTGGCGGGGGCCCGATGGCGAGCAGTTCCGCAGCGACTGGAAGGCCCACAGCAGGATGCTGCTGGCCACCTCGGACGCGTTGCGGGCAGCCTCTGACGCCGTACGGGAGAATGTCCGCCAGCAGCAGGACGCCAGCTCCGGACACACCGGTGCCGGCCAGCCCGGCGGCGGCCAGCCCGGCGGCGGCCAGCCCAGCGGCGGCAACGCGGTGACCACCCTCATTGGCAGCTTCCTGGCGGATGCCGGCGAAGCTGCCGGCGACCTGTGGGACGGAACCGGTGAAATCATCGACACCGTCGGCGGCAAGGTCAGCGACGGCCTGGGCTGGCTGGCACACCAGGCCTCCGGGGCAGTATCCAATCTGGGCGACGCGGGCGGCGACGTGTTTGACGGGCTGTGCGACATGGGCGGCCTGGGCTGGGATTTCCTCAGCACGGGCGAGCCGCCGTCGATCACTGAACTGCTCGCAGGCGGAACGGGGCTGCTGGCCGCCGGGATGAACGCCAACGTCGCCCTGTCCACCGGCGGGTTCATCCACCCGCACATCCTCGATGACGGTTCGCCGGTGGCCGGTGACCCGCAAACCCTGGGCGTCGGCCCGGACCCGGCGCAGAACGGCCACCGCAGCACCCCCGTGCCCAGCAGCCTCGCACAGATCATGGGAGGAGTCACGGCGGCCTACGACGACGGCGGCAAGGCCGGGACGCCCGACGCGGCAGTCCGGATTACGGCCGTGGACAAGGGCAACGGGCCGGCGTACATCGTGACCATCCCGGGCACCTCGGAGTGGAACGTTCGCTCGGGCTCCAACCCCATGGATACCGTGGGGAATTTGTCCTCCGCGGCCGGCAACATGTCAACGGCTTCGCAGGCCGTCGGGATGGCGATGCGGCAGGCCGGGATTCCAAGTGGCGCGCCGGTCATGCTGGTGGGGCACTCACAGGGCGGGATGACTGCCGCCAACCTTGCGGCTGACCCGGAATTCCGGAGCCGCTTCAACGTCACCAATGTCATGACCTACGGCTCCCCGATCGACTCGACCCGCATCCCCAGCGACGTGAAGACACTCGCGTTGCAGCACCCGTTCGACGTCGTGCCACGCCTGGATCTTGGCAACTCAAAGCCCGGGGGCCCTGTCCCGTTTCCCTGGGAAAGCAGTAACGGCGCCACCGTCGTGACCCTCCCCAGCCCGCGCGGCTCCGGAATGGGCGACGTTGTGGCCAATCACGACTACAACGCTTACGTCACATCCGTCGAGGCCAACGAATCGTCGGGTGCCCTCGCTGCCTACCGGAATGAGCCGTCAACCCAGGCGTTCATCACGGCTGAACCCAGCCAGGTCCGGTCAACGACATCCGGCATCGGCCGAAAAGAATAGAGTCGAAACATGCGAAAGATCTTCACCGCACTGACCGTGGGTCTGCTGGCCATGGTCCTGTCGGGTTGCGGGGCAAACCCGGGAACCTCGGACACTGACTATGCTGCCAAGTACAAAGCGGCGGTCGAGTCGCTGGCTCACGTGGCCGCGGTGGACGCCAGCTACAAGTCCTCCGGCGGCATGGGCCGCAGCGGTGACGTCTTCATGCATGCCGACACCTCGGACCGGGAAACAATGATGGGCGTGCTCCGGGATGCCTTCCCGGCGATTGTGGCCGCCGCAGCCGGCGACCCGGAAGTGAACCTGGCAATCCAGGTGATTTCTGCCGATGGAGCGTCGGCGGTCTCGCCCGCCGATCTGGGGTATTCCGGGACCGGGTCTTTGAGCAGTTACCGGACATTCCTCGGCAAATAGGCGTTTCCGGGACCATTCCGGGGGCGCGGCTCGGGTCAGCGCGCCGTCACGGCCCGGGCCTGCCTCACGGCGGCCCGCTGCTCCCCCACCCGTTGGGCGACCACCAGTCCCACGGCGGCTGCCCCGATCGTGATGGGGTATCCCATCAGCCGCTCGAGGGTGCCGGGTTCGGGCACGTCCATCCCCGTCACACCGCCCGTGATGAGGGCACCGAGGGACACGAGCCCGCAGGCGGCGATGAACCAGCCCAGCGGCGTCTGCCGGAGCCATAGCCAGCCCAGGATCACCAGCGCCAGGGCCCCTGCGGCGAAGTACATAATGGCGCCGACAGCGTGCCACCGGGAGCCCGCGTCCTCGGGGACCAGCCCCACCAGCACGGTTCCGGCGCCGGCGACGGCGGTGAGGGCGCGTGCGGCGATGGCAGCCGCCCACGGAATCCGCGTGGCCGGCAGCAGCGTGAACCGCACCCCGTGCCGCGCTGCCGTGCACAACAGCGCGGCACTGAGCAGCAGTGCGCCGACCATCATGCCGATGCCCTGGACCACAAACGAGGCGTTCATCAGTACGTGCGCCGGCGAACAGACGTCCCGGCCGTCGAAACCCCCGCAGCCCACGGCACCCAGGTCGCTGATGTACCCCGTCCGGCGGCTGTACGGCTGCTGCCCCGTCCACGCACCGATAACGGCGGCCTCCGCGACGAAGTACTGCAGCACGCTGAGCAGTGCCAGGGCGCCGGCGTAGAACCGGGTGGACGGCAGGTCAGGGATGTAGATGATGTCCTGGGACGGCGAATCAGCTGGGGCGGTCATGCCAAGAGCGTAGTACGGCGCCTCACCTTGTATGCTTATATCCGTGTCCGAACGGGCCGGCCAGCAGCCGGCCGGCACGGATGCACGCCCTCGTAGCTCAGTGGATAGAGCACGGCTCTCCTAAAGCCGGTGTCGTTGGTTCGATTCCAATCGAGGGCACTTGAACCCCCAGTCCCCGGGCGACGCTCCGGCCTTCGATCTTCGTGCCTACCTTCTGGGCAGCTGGAGCGTGGACCGGACCCTGCTGGACAGGTCCACCGGCAGCCGGGGAACCTTCACCGGCGTCGTCCGCTTCACAGCAATGGACGACGACGGCGGCCTCCGGTTCCGCGAAGACGGCACCGTTGCCTGGTCGTCCGTCCCTGGCGGACCAGCCGGCACACCGTTCACCGGCCCTGCCAGCCGGGAGTACCTGCTGCGGCCCACAGGCGCGCCGGACACGATGGACATGCTCTTCCCCGACGGCCGCCCGTTCCACCGCATGGGCTTCGGCCCGCAGAACAGCCACGACCAGCACTGGTGCGACCCCGACAGCTACCGTGTGAGCTACACCAGGACCGGACCGGACGACTTCCGCTACGAGTGGGACGTCACCGGGCCGGCCAAGGACCAGCTGCTCACGTCGTTCCTGCGCCGCACCGCGGACCCCGCATGATGAACCCGCTCATTGTCGTCTCCGCCGTCTGTGTCTTCGACGTGTCAGGACGGCTCCTCACCGTCCGCAAGCGGGGTACGGACAAGTTCATGCATCCCGGCGGCAAACCCGAGGCGGGCGAGACAGCCGCCCAGGCGGCCGTGCGGGAACTGGCCGAAGAGGTCGGCATCGTCCTCGCTGCCGACGAGCTCGTGTTCCTCGGAATCTGGTACGCGGACGCCGCCAATGAGGCCGCGACGCAGATCCAGGCCACGGTCTTCACGGCCCCGGGCGTGTGGCAGGCCCGTCCCGCCGCAGAAATCGCCGAGATCCGCTGGCTGGACCTGGCCGGGGAACTGCCGCACGACCTCGCTCCGCTGCTCACCGACCACGTGCTGCCGGCCCTCGCGGGCCCGGCCGGTTAGAGTCCGGCCGGCTAAGGCCGGTCCGGTTAGAGCCCGGGAACGGCGTCTTCCGCGACGGCGCTGGCTTCGCTGAACTGGGTCCGGTACAGCTCGGCATACCGGCCCTCGGCGGCCAGCAGCTCGCTGTGCGTTCCGCGCTCGACGATCCTGCCGTCCTCCACCACCAGGATGGCGTCGGCGGCCCGGATAGTGGAGAGACGGTGCGCAATCACGACGGCGGTGCGGCCCTCGAGCGCCGCGCCGAGCGCCTCCTGGACAGCGGCTTCGTTGGTGGAGTCCAGGGCCGCGGTGGCCTCGTCCAGGATCACGACGCGCGGCTGTGCGATGAGCAGGCGGGCGATGGTGAGGCGCTGGCGTTCGCCGCCGGAAAGCCGGTAGCCGCGCTCCCCCACCACCGTATCCAGGCCGTCCGGGAGCGAGCGGATCATGTCTTCCAGCCGGGCCTGCCGCAGGACATCCCACATGAGCTCGTCGCTGGCGTCCGGGCGGGCCAGGCGCAGGTTGGAGGCGATGCTCTCGTGGAACAGGTGCCCGTCCTGGGTCACCATGCCAAGGGTGTGCCGCATCGAATCGAAGGTGAGGTCACGGACGTCCACCCCGGTGCCCGGCACGGTTCCGCCGAAGCGGACCGCGCCGGAATCGACGTCGTACAGGCGCGACAGCAGCTGCGCGATGGTGGACTTGCCGGCGCCCGAGGAGCCCACCAGCGCGACCGTCTGGCCGGGTTCGACCCGGAAACTGATGCCGTGCAGCACTTCTTCGCCGCCGCGGGTGTCGAGGGTGGACACGTCCTCCAGTGAGGCGAGCGAGACCTTGTCCGCCGACGGGTAGGAGAAGCGGACGTCGTCGAACTCCACGGACAGCGGCCCGGCAGGGGACGACACCGCGTCGGGCTTCTGCTGGATGAGCGGCTTGAGGTCCAGGATCTCGAAGACGCGCTCGAAGCTGACCAGGGCGCTCATGATCTCGACCCGGGCGTTGGAGAGCGCCGTGAGCGGCGCGTAGAGGCGGGTAAGCAGCAGTGCCAACACCACGACGTCGCCCGCGGCCAGCTGCCCCTGCAGCGCCAGGAAGCCGCCGAGGCCGTAGACCAGGGCGAGGGCCAGCGCCGAGACCAGCGTCAGTGCGGTCACGAAGGTGAACTGCAGCATCGCCGTCCGGATGCCGATGTCGCGCACGCGGCCGGCGCGGACGGCGAATTCCCGGGATTCCTCATCCGGGCGGCCGAAGAGCTTCACCAGGGTGGCGCCGGGGGCCGAGAACCGCTCGGTCATCTGGGTGCCCATGGAGGCGTTGTGCTCGGCGGCTTCGCGGCGCAGGTCGGCCAGTTTGGAGCCCATCCGGCGGGCGGGGATCAGGAAGATCGGCAGCAGGATCATGGCGAGGACGGTGATGAGCCAGGACTTGCCCAGCATCACCACGAGGGTCAGGGCAAGGGCCACGACGTTGCTGACCACGCCGGACAGGGTCCCGGCGAAGGCCGACTGGGCGCCAATCACGTCATTGTTGAGCCGGCTCACGAGCGCCCCGGTGCGCGTGCGGGTGAAGAAGGCGATCGGCATCTTCTGGACGTGGTCGAAGACCTTGGTGCGAAGGTCGACAATCACGCCCTCGCCGATGGTGGAGGACAGCCAGCGCGTGACGAGTCCCAGCCCGGCCTCGGCGACTGCCACGATGGCGATCAGCACGGCCAGCCAGACCACAACCTCGGTGGCCGCGCCGGCGATGATCGCGTCAACCACCTGCCCGGCGAGGACCGGGGTGGCGACGGCCAGCACGGCCATCACGATCGACAGGAGCACAAACGCGATCAGTTTCGCCTTGTGCGGCCGGGCGAAGCCGAAGACACGTTTGAGCGTCTCCTTCGAGAACGGCTTGGAGCCGCTCGAGGCGCGCGTGATGTTGTAGAGGGAGCTCCAGGCTACCCGGTCCATGCTCATGTGTTGGTGCCTTTCGCGGCGGTGTGGCCCAGCAGTTCGGTGACGACGCCGCTGTCCACGTTCCAGCGCGCGTCGAGGCGGACGTTTTCCAGCAGCCGGCGGTCGTGCGTGACCAGCAGCAGGGCGCCCTCATAGCTGTCCAGGGCTTCTTCGAGTTGTTCGATCGCGGGGAGGTCCAGGTGGTTGGTGGGCTCGTCGAGCACCAGGAGGTTCACGCCGCGGGCCTGCAGCAGTGCCAGCGCGGCCCGGGTCCGTTCCCCCGGCGACAGGGAATCCACCGGGCGCGAGGTGTGGTCCGCCTTGAGGCCGAACTTGGCCAGCAGGGTCCGGACTTCGGCCGGGGTCTGGTCCGGCAGCACGGCTTCGACGGCGTCTGCCAGTTTCCGCCCGCCGGCCAGCAGCCCGCGGGCCTGGTCGATCTCGCCGACCGCCACGGAGGCGCCCATGGAGGCGTCGCCGGAATCCGGCCGCTGGATGCCCAGCAGCAGGCGGAGCAGGGTGGATTTGCCGGCGCCGTTGGGGCCGGTGATGCCGATCCGTTCCCCGGCGTTGAGCTGCAGGTTCACCGGCCCGAGGGTGAAGTCCCCCTGATGGACGACGGCGTCGCGGAGTGTCGCCACGACGGCGCTGGAACGGGGCGCCTGTCCAATGCTGAACTGCAGCTGCCACTCCTTGCGGGGTTCTTCGACCTCTTCGAGCCGGGCAATGCGGGATTCCATCTGGCGGACCTTCTGGCCCTGCTTCTCCGAGGATTCCGTACTGGCCGCACGCCGGATCTTGTCATTGTCCGGATTCTTCTTCATGGCGTTCCGGACACCCTGGGAACTCCACTCGCGCTGGGTGCGGGCACGGGAGACGAGATCGGCCTTGGTGTTGGCAAACTCTTCGTAGCGTTCGCGGGCATGCCGGCGCGCCACGGACCGTTCCTCAAGGTAGGCCTCGTAGCCGCCGTCGTAGACCGCGACGGCGCTCTGCGCCAGGTCCAGTTCCACGACGGTGGTCACGCAGCGGGCGAGGAACTCACGGTCGTGGGAGACCAGCACGACGCCGCCGCGGAGGCCCTGCACGAAGGACTCGAGTTTGGCCAGTCCGTTGAGGTCAAGGTCGTTGGTGGGCTCATCCAGGAGCACGATGTCGAAGCGGCTCAGCAGCAGGGCCGCGAGCGCCACCCGGGCCGCCTGGCCGCCCGAGAGCCCTGTCATCGCAGCGCCGGGGCCCACGTCGAGGCCTAGGTCCGCCAGCACCGGCGGAATCCGGTCTTCCAGGTCCGCGGCGCCGGACGCCATCCAGCGGTCGAAGGCCACCGAGTACGCATCCTCGGAGCCAGGGGCGCCGGTCCCCAGCGCCTCCGCGGTGGATTCCATCTCCGCCGTCGCCTGGCCGCAGCCTGTGCGCCGGGCGATATAGCCGGCCACGGTTTCGCCGCCGATCCGTTCGTGTTCCTGCGGGAGCCAGCCCACGAACGCGTCTGCCGGGGCCAGGCTGACGGTTCCTTCCTGCGGCACGTCGACGCCGGCGAGCAGCCGGAGCAGGGTGGACTTGCCCGCGCCGTTGGCGCCTACGACGCCGACGACGTCGCCCGGCGCGACGGTCAGGGAGAGTTTGGAGAAGAGTGTGCGGTGGTCGTGTCCACCGGAGAGGTCCTTGGCAACAAGGGTTGCAGTCATTAGTCCATTCTCTCACCGCAGCCCACTACGGCCAGCCAAAGGGCCGTCCGGCCGGCCAGCGGCCGCCGGGCATTAAAAGAACCCGCTGGTCCGGACTTGGGGGGTGTACGGACCAGCGGGCTCGAGCATTTAGCATAGTTGAATCAGCACCTCCGGTAAAATCAACGCAGTCCCCGCTCCGCCGAACCCCAGAAGCCGCACTTCCATTCGACTCCGCAGGAAGCCATAGATGCCCTTACCCGCCAAGGCGTTTCAACTCTGGCTCCATGTCGTTGCCCCCACTGCAAGCACGGCCGACATCTGCAGGATCTCCGGGATCAAGCGCACCACGCTCGCCCAGCAGCTGGTCCGCGGAAAAGTCGCGGAAACCACCCTGGTCAGCATCAGCCGTGCGCTGGGACGCAGCCCGCTGGAAGACCTCAGCTCGTTCGACAGCTATGCGGGACTGGCCGGTCAGCCGCAGCCGCCGACCGCGGCCGAACTGGTCAGCCAGATCGCTACCATGGACTTGCTGCGCGCGGTCATTTCCCGCTCGTCCCCGGCGTACGGCGGCTACGGGGACGACGGCAGCTCGTTGACGCCGGCGCTTGGGCCGGCTCCGCACGCCACGTCGGTCCGGAACTGGGTGGACGCGATTGACGACGGCGAATTGCGGCACCGGGTTTCGGCCGCCACCGGGGTCGCGCCGCAGAACTATTCGGCCCAGCTGACCGCGAACAGGCTCTCCCCGGAGCTGGCGGTCGCGACCGCACGCGCCGCGGGCGTAGGATTCACAGGCGGACTGGTGGCTACGGGCCTGCTGACGGAGACCGATGCCGGCTGGGCTCCGGAGGCAAAGCAGGCCGCCCTGGACGCCCTCTCCGATGGCGAACTCACGGCTTTGGCCGGCGACCGCTTGCTGTCGCTCGGCAGGACCCTGCGCCGCCAGGAGCAGGAACAGGAACAAACAAAAAAGATATGGGAGAACCTCGGATGATCGCGATCCTGCAGTGGACCACCCTGGCGGTCTGCGCTCTCGTCGCGGCGGCGCGGATTCCGAGTGCCCTCCGGGGGGAGAACAGATCACTGTTCTTCGTCTACGCGTTTATGACCGTGGCTATCCTGTTGAGCATTGACGCGCCGTACCTGGCCGTGGACAGGGTCCTGGGCGGCATGAACCTTGCCAACCTGCTTCTGCGCTTCATCATCTTTGGCACCGTCTTCGCGCTGGGACTCAGAATCGCCCGTGGTTTCGGCGCCGACGACGCCCTCCGGTTGATAACCGGCCGGCCCGGGATCGCGTTTGCGGGGGCCGCGTCGGTGGCGGTTGTGGTGGTCTTCCTGATGATGGACACGGCGGGTTCATCCGCCGGATTAATCGCGGTCTACGACAAGGACGCGCGCAATGCGGCCCTCGTGGAGTACTACGGAGCCGCCGG
This sequence comes from Pseudarthrobacter kochi, assembly GCF_055412805.1. Classification (NCBI taxonomy): domain Bacteria; kingdom Bacillati; phylum Actinomycetota; class Actinomycetes; order Micrococcales; family Micrococcaceae; genus Pseudarthrobacter; species Pseudarthrobacter kochi. The sequence continues at coordinate 89,635 of NZ_JBVAYV010000009.1, read as the reverse complement.
GCGCCTCTATCCCGCTTTCATTACGCTTGCCCTCTTTCCTGCCATGGTGAGGGCGGTCCGCAGCAGGCTGCCTGGCCTGGTGCGGTTCGGCGCCGGCCTGGTCGCGGTTGGTACCGTAGCCATTACACTGAGCCTCCTGTCCCCGGTGATCCCTGCATCCCTGGCATATCTGCGCTTTGTCTTCAGCTACACCGCCATTTTGTGCCTCGTCGTCGGACTGGCCGTGATCTGGTTGTCGAAGATAGTGGCCAGGAAGACGCCCAAGGCGCAGACTGACTTGACCGGATACTGACTGTGAGCTGAGCTGCGGAGCGACTTGGGAGAATCCTGATGATGGCAACCCTGGAGTGGGTGACTCTGGCGGTGTGCTGCGCGGCCCTTCTCCTCAGGGTGCCGGACGCTCTGCGGGGCCGGAACAGAACCGTTTTCGGAATCCTCCTGCTGGCGACACTGTGCAGCCTGCTCGCCGTCTCCGAACTCTACGCGAGGATTGACGGCGCCCTGGGCGGAGGGGGTGCCACGAGCCTGGTCCTGCGCTTTCTCGTCTTCGCGACTGTCCTGCTTGTCGGGCTTCGCGTCACCAGGGGTCTCGGCGCAGCAAGAGGCTACAAGCTCACCTCCGGGGGAATCGGCCGTTGGGCGTTGGGGCTTAGCTGCCTGGCCGTGACGGCGACGTTCTTTCTAGTGCATAGGTACGGGACACCGGCGGGGCTGGAGGCGGCATCGGCGGGAGGCGACGGGAACTCTGCTCTGGCTCCCCTCTACGCCGCTGCCGGCCGCACGTACCCCGCTTACGTCTCGCTCATCCTGATCCCTCCCCTGCTGGCGCCCCTCAGGATCCAACTCCCGCGTCTGGTCCGGGCCGGCGCCCTGCTGGTCCTGCTGGGCGCCAGCTTCGCAGCCATGAGCCTTCCGGCCTCTTTCGCCCCGTCCAGCTGGGCTGGTGGACAGCACTTCGTCAACTACGCAGCGGTCCTGGGCTACGTCGCGGGCCTTGCCGTCTTCTGGTTCTCCGGGCTGATTGCGAACCCATCTGGTAACGCTAAGGCAACATTAAGTCGGAACCCCGGCTAGGCATTCACAAAATCATTAGATCGTGAGAGAATCATGAATGTGTGAAGGCGGCATTCGCTTCGTGAACGGGAACAGTCCGTGCGGAGCCGAGGCAGCCGCCCAAGCGCCATTGGGGGGATGAGTGGTAGCGGTCCGGCTGGACCGCTCCCACTCAGCCTGTTTAACGGCCCATTTCCAGTTGACAGCCCATTCCCGGGCCCCCCGGACCGGCTCCCGCTCCCTGGCCTTTTCCGGACGCCGGGTCCTCAGCGCACAAACCTCAACGTCACCAGCTGGAAGGGCCGCAGCGCCAGTTCCGCCGAGGCCCCCTCAAATGTCACGCCCGGCGCAGCCGCCGCCCGCTCCAGCAAATCCACCGCCTGGACGTTGCGGACGCCGAAGTCGGCCCTCACACTCCCCGCGGACCGCTCACCCAGCGATTCGTAGATGCGCACAATCACGTCGCCGGACCCGTCCTCCGCGAGCTTCACGGCCTCCACCACGAGGGCCGGGTTGGAAACTGTAACGAGCGGTTCGACCCCGTGGGCGCCTTTGAGCACTCGCGGGGCCAGGTTCGTGCGGTACCCCTCTTCCACGGCGTCGGCGATGCTGGCGCCGGGCCGGATGGTGACGTGCAGTTCGTGCCGGCCGCGGTCCGCACCGGGGTCCGGGAACCTGGGCGCACGCAGCAGCGAGAGCCGCACCGTGGTGGTCGTACCGCCGTCCTCCTCTCGGATGTTCCGGGTGACGTCATGGCCGTACGTCGAGGAGTTGGAAACGGCCACCCCGTAGCCGGGTTCGGCGACGTGGATCCAGCGGTGGGCGCAGATCTCGAATTTCGCGGCTTCCCAGGACGTGTTGAGGTGCGTCGGCCGGAACACGTGGCCGAACTGGGTCTCCGACGCTGAGCGGTCCGCCCGGACGTCGAGTCCGAATCCCAGCTTGAGCAGCTTTTCGCTTTCCTGCCAGTCCACCGCCGTCGAAATCGCCAACGACCCGGCGCCCGGTTCCAGCGATATCCGCTGGGTGACCGGCGAGGAGCCGGCCAGCCGCTCCACGACGACGGCGGCGTCCGCGCCGCCGGACTCCAGCGTCACCGAGCGCGCGTCGGTCAACGGGATGACATTGCGGCGGTAAAAGGCGTCAATGTCCCAGGCGTCCCATTCGTTGGGGGTGTCCCGGTGCAGCTCGAGCAGGTTGCCGAACTGCCCGGTAGCGATCGCATCGCGACCGCTGGCATAGTCGATCAGGGATGCCAGCAGACCGTCGGCGTTGATGACTGCGCGGATGATTCCGTTGTCCAGGATGTAGCCGCCGGCGGCTTCGGTGGCCCGCACCGGCTGCCCGGCAGCGAGCGGCTCGGCCGCGGCCAGCGCCGGGACGCCATGGCGCCCATGCGGGGCGGCATTGAGCAGGAAGTCAGTGTCCCCGGCGCCCAACAGCGCCGCGGCGGCGTCGGCGATGATCGCCTCGAGCTGCTCGCCGACGGCGGCGTAGTTCCGCTCGGCGTCCTGGTGCACCCAGGCGATGGAGCTGCCGGGGAGGATGTCATGGAACTGTTGCAGCAGGACCAGGCGCCAGAGCCGCTTCAGCTCGGCCGCCGGGTACGGGTACCCGGCGCGAACGGCGGCTGTGGCGCACCAGAGTTCGGCTTCCCGCAGGAGGTGTTCGCTGCGCCGGTTTCCCAGTTTTGTCTTGGCCTGGCTTGTGTACGTGCCGCGGTGCAGTTCGAGGTACATCTCACCGACCCAGACGGGGAGCGCCTCGTACTCGGCCTGGGCACGGGCGAAGAAGCTGGCCGACGATCCGAGTTCCACCTTTGGCGACCCCTCCAGGTCCGCGGTGCGTCGCGCCGCTGCCAGCATCTCGCGGGTGGGGCCGCCGCCGCCGTCGCCGTAGCCGAACGGGACCAGCGAGGTGGTGCCGCGGCCGTGGTCGCGGTAGTTCCGCTCGGCGTGGGCGAGCTCCCGGCCGCTGAGTTCGGAGCTGTAGCTGTCCACCGGCGGAAAATGCGTGAAGAGCCGGGTGCCGTCGATTCCCTCCCAGTTGAAGGAGTGGTGCGGCATCCGGTTAACCTGGTTCCAGGAGATCTTCTGGGTCAGGAACCACTTGCTGCCGGCGGCCTTGACGATCTGCGGCATGGCCGCCGAATAGCCGAACGTGTCGGGAAGCCACGCTTCCTCACATTCCACGCCGAACTCGGCCAGAAAGAAGCTCTTCCCCTCCAGGAACTGGCGTGCGATGGCCTCGCCGCCGGGCATGTTGGTGTCCGCCTCCACCCACATGCCGCCCACGGGGACGAACTGGCCCATGGTGACCTTCTCGCGGATCCGCCCGAACAGCTCCGGATACAGCTCCTTGATCCAGGCCAGCTGCTGCGCCGAGGAACAGGAAAATACGAACCCGGGATCCTCGTCCATCAGCGCCACCACGTTGGAGAAGGTGCGGGCGCACTTGCGGATCGTTTCGCGGACGGGCCAGAGCCAGGCGGAGTCAATATGCGCATGTCCGGTGGCGAGCAGGCGGTGGGCCGAGGCGTAGGCCGGCCGGGCCAGGACGCCGGCCAGGGCCTCTCGCCCCGCGCCCGCCGTACCCGGCACGTCATCGGGATCCATGACGTCCAGCATGCGTTCGAGCGCGCGCAGGATTTCGTGACGGCGGGGCAGCTCCATCGGCAGTTCGTGCATGAGGCCGCTGAGGGTCCAGATGTCCTGTTGCAGCTCCCAGACTGCCTGGTTGAGTTCTGCGATGACGATCCTGCCGAGACGGTACTTCGGTTCGTCGCCCGAGGTCGCCTTGTCGCCGTAGGGGGTGGCCGCGAAGGTCCAGCCCTGCGACAGATCGGGGTTGGCGGCTGCCTCGACGTAGAAATCGACGGACATCCTGCTGCCCAGGAGCTTCAGCGGAATGTACTGGTTGCGGGGGGAAATGGCCTTCACGATGGTCCCGTCCGGCCGCCAGGCGATTCCCTCGCATTGGAAGCCGGGAAGGTCACTGCTGAACCCCAGGTCGACGATCACTTCCACCGAGGTGTCCGCCGCCGTGCCCCAGCCGTCCGGAACCTGCCCCTGCAGCCGCAACCACTTTGTGCTCCACGGCCTCCCCCAGGCCGCTCCGTGCTCCTGGGACGTGAACTTTTGCCGGAGCGCCTCCATGACCGGGACGGGCTCATCCGGGACATCCCAGCTGCTCAGGGTGAGCGGCACGGTGCGCGGATAGACCGCGGGGACGATGCGTTCGCGGACAAAGCGGTCCAGCCGGACTTCCGTGAGACGGCGGTCGTCGTGCAATGTGTTCCTCTTCGCGCTGGCGTGGATGACGCTGAAATGCATCCAATCGATGGATAAAACTTACTTCGCCGCCAGCCCCAGGCCAAGCGGCGTCCAGGGGATGCTAGCCGCCGACGGGTGCGGGCACGCCCACGCGGTGGGCGCCCGCATACACGTTCAGCGAGGTGCCACGGCTGAAGCCGGCCAGCGTGAGGCCGCTGGACTCGGCCAGCTCGACGGCCAGGCTCGACGGCGCGCTGACCGCGGCCAGGACCGGAATGCCGGCCAGGGCAGCCTTCTGCACCAGTTCGAAGGACGCCCGCCCGGAAACCTGGAGCACGGTTCCGCGCAGCGGCAGCAGGCCCTCGCGCAGGGCCCAGCCGACCACCTTGTCCACGGCATTGTGGCGACCCACGTCCTCGCGCAGGCACAGCAGCTCGGCGGAGCCGTCGGCGGCGGTCCGGAACAGGCCGGCTGCATGCACACCGCCGGTGACGTCGAAGACGGCCTGGGCTTCCCGCAGCTGGTCCGGAAGCCCAGCGAGGGTGGCCACGGGGACCACCAGCGGGTCGTCGGCTGGGCTGAAATGCGAGGACTTGTGCACTGCCTCAATCGAGTCCGTGCCGCAGATGCCGCACGAGCTGGAGGTGTAGACGTTCCGACCGGTGTCGGGGCGGACGACGTCGGGCCTCAGCTGGGCTTCCACAACGTTGAACGTCTGGACGCCGTCTTCGTCCTCGCCGGCGCAGAACCGCAGCGAGACGAGCTGTTCGGGGCTCCAGATGACGCCTTCGGAGACGAGGAAGCCGGCGACGAGGTCGAAGTCGTTCCCCGGGGTCCGCATCGTGACGGAGAAGGACAGGCTGCCGATCCGGATTTCCAGCGGCTCCTCGACGGCGAGCACGTCCTCCCGGTGCCGGACCGGGAATTCGAGAGCCTGGGGGGATCCGTCCAGGACATACTTGTGCACCTTGCGGCGCTGCGTGACACGGCCCATCAGGTACTCCTAACCAACATAGCTCCATCATGGCAAGCGCTGGGCCGGGTGGCCAGCGCGCGTTCAAGGCCGGGCGTCAGCCCAGCAGTTCACTCCAGTCCACGGGCCCGCCGGTGCCTGCAGGCTTCCGGGCAGACCGTTTGGGGGCGGCTTTTTCTTTCGCCGCCGCCAAATCCGGCAGGGGCGGCCCCCAGGGAAGGGTGAAGGCGGGCACGGGTTCGCCCAGCTGCACTCCATGCGGCGGGACCACCAGTACGCCGTCGGCTGCGGCCAGCCCGCGCATCATCCCCGGGCCGGTGTGCTGCGCCGGAGAAGCCATGCCGTACAGGAGCCGGAACGGCATCAGCCGGGTCCGGCCGGGGTCCGCGTCGATCGTGGAGCCGCAGGGGACCTCGGTGACGGGCGGCAGGGGCCGGTGCCCCAGCGCCGCCAGTAGCGGCGCCCCGATGGTTGAGAGTGCCATCATGGCCGCAAGCGGGTTGCCCGGCAGCCCGATGATGAACCTGCCGTCCGGCAGTTCCGCCAGCACGGCAGGATGGCCGGGGCGCATGGCGATGCCGTCGATCAGCAGGCGTCCGCCGAGCTCGGCCACCGCACGGCGCAGGTGGTCGGTGCCGGACCGGCCCGTGCCGCCGGTGGTGATGACGACGTCGGCGGGCAACAGCTCAGCGACAGAACGAGAAGAAAGCGGCACCGGGTCGGCAGCCCCCGGGTCGGTGTCCTCGAGGGCGGCGAGCCACTCCTTGTAGCTGTCGCCAATCTTCGTTTCGCCGGCACAGCTCCCCCCGAGCATTTCCACGACCCCCGCGAGCTGGGGGCCGAACGTGTCGCGTACCTCCCCCGGCTGCGGGATCCCTGCTGTGACCACCTCGGAGCCGGTGAACACCAGCCGGACCACGGCTTTGCCCAGGACCGGGAGGCTGTCGTGCCCGGCGAGTGCGGCGAGGGCCAGATGGGCGGGGTTAAGCACGGTGCCGCGCTTGATCAGCACTTCGCCGGCGGCGGCTTCCTGGGCGGCGTTCCGGATGTGCTCGCCGTTCCGCGGCTCGCCGGGCTTGGCGGCGCCGCCGAGCTGCAGGACCGGGAGCCCGTCCTCGTCGGCCGCAATCCTGCCGCTTTCGCTGCGCAGCACGGCCTTCGCTCCGGGAGGCATCAGCCCGCCAGTGACAATCGGGCTTGCCTGGTGCGGGGCCAGCCGCTGGCCGGGCTCCGCGAGGATCCACGGTCCGCTGCCGTTGACGGCCCAGCCGTCCATGGCGGAGGAGGCGTAATGCGGCATGTCCACAAGCGCTTCCACGTCGGCGGCAAGCGTCCGGCCCAAGGCGGCACGAAGGACAACCGGTGCGGCGGGGATGGGAGTTGCGCAGTCGAAGGCGAGTTGCCAGGCTTCCGGCCAGGTGTGCGCGAGGTGCCGGTGCGCCTCGGGTTCCGGTTCGCCTGCCGTTGCGGCCGGGCCGTCCTCGGAGCGGCTGGCAACTGTCTCGGCCGGGCCTTCGGCAGGGGCGCCCCCTGCAGGCTCATCCCGTGCGGCAGCTGCGCTGCCGTGAGGGGGTGCAGGTGTCATGCTCCGGGGGCTTCGTTGGCTGCGTAGTCGTTGGCGAGTTTGCGGGCAACGCCCATCGCGGCCCGCATTGCGACGGCATCTGTGGCCTGGCCGGAGCCGGAGGCCAGGCCGGCCGCGAAACCGGCAATGAAAGTCGTCAAAGGAGCGGCCGGGCGCACCACCGAGTGTGCTGCCACCCCGGCCAGGGCCAGGACCTCGTTCACGTCAACCTCGACGCCGTCCAGTTCCAGGGCCTGAAGCAGGGCACGGCACCAGTCTTCCAGTGTTTCATCCTGGCTCTTCACCGTTTGCCTCCAAGGTCGAGTTCAGCTGGGGAGCCCCGGACCGGATGCCTGGATGGTGGCGGCCGCGGCCAAGGCTGTCGCGGCCCTGCCCCTCGGGTGGGCCGCTTACCCCTAATGCGGAGGCATCGTCCCAAGTATCCACATCATCCGTGGACCCTCTGGGGACGCTGACTTCGCGCACCTTCAGCGTAGCAAGAAGGGCGAATACGGAGGCATTCTCCAGCGCGCCGCGCTGCCGGGCCTCGTCGACGCAGTGTTGTAGCGCAGCTGTGCCATATAGGCCGACCAGCGGCTGCCGGCGCCCGTCAGCAGAGACCGCCATCAGCCCGTCGCCCGGCGGGGCACCCGCGGCCGCTTCCCGCAGCGCCTGGACGGCGGCGCCCGCCCGGGGCATATCGACGCCGAGGACAAGGGTGAACGGGGCCGCGCCCGGGTGCCGGGGGTCCCTACGGCGGTGCTGTTCCAGGGCGGACAGCCCGGCGGCAACGGCAGCTGCAGGGCCGGCAAAGGGCGGATCCTCGCGGCAGTTCAGCACCCCTTCCGGCAGGGTCCCCGAGTCGGGCCCGACGACGGCGACGGCCGCCGCGCCGCGGGCGGCCTGCAGCGCGCGCTCCAGGAGGGTGGCGCCGTCGTGCATCAGCCCGGACTTGGGAACGCCTCCCAGCCGGGCGGACCGGCCCCCGGAAAGAATGACAGCATCGAATTCCACCGGCCCAGCCTAGCGCGGTCCGGGCCAGACGGTCAGGCACTAAAGGCAAGGCAGCGGCGGGCTGCGTCAGGCAGCGGATTCCAACAGCAGGAACGGATCCCAGGCCGGCGTCGGCTTCTCCAGCTCCTTGATTTGCCACGTGGTGCCCTTGGGAGGTGCCGGGCTGAAGCTGAGCTTCCATCCCATTTCGCCCGGGGTGTGGTCGCCTTTGGCGTTGTTGCACCGCAGGCAGGCAGCGACGAGGTTTTCCCAGGAATCCGCACCGCCCCTGGATTTGGGCTGGACATGATCGATGGTGTGGGCCGCTTTGCCGCAGTACGCGCAGCGGTGTCCGTCCCGTCGGAGCACTCCCCGGCGGCTCACCGCCGTCATCGTGTTGTACCGGGGCCTGATGTAGCGATTCAGGAGAATCACCGACGGCCGGCCAAGGACGTCCTGCGGCCCGACGACGGGATCGTCGCCTTCCGCCACGACACTGGCCTTTCCAGTCAGCACAAGGACGAGCGCCCGGCGGAAGGTCACAACCGCCAGCGGCTCATATCCAGCATTCAGAACGAGTGTGCGCATCCGCATACCTCTTCACGGCCGCACCCGCCAGGGGCACGAGGGCCGGCTGCCCTCTGCATAGTCGGGCTATGGATCGACAAAACAAGAGTAAACATGGACATGCCAATTCGCCGAATCTTTTTTTGCCTGCCGCGACCTGTGTCGGCTGAAGTTCACGCCCCGGCAACGCAAAGGACCCCCGCCGAATGGCAGGGGTCCTGTGCTTTGCTTACTTTGCTACAGCTGCTGTCTTAGCCGCCGACGCGGATGAAGACCGGGCCGGAGCCGACGTTGACGGTCTGCAGGGACGTGGTTCCACCGTTCCAGCCGCCGTGAACGGCCATGCCGTTGCCGACGTATACAGCGATGTGGGCCATGCCGGCGCCACCGTTCTGGTAGTACGCGAGGTCGCCCGGCTGTGCCTCGGCGGCGCTCACGGTGCGGCCGAGGGACAGGTAACCTGCCGGCCAGCCGTGGTAGTTGATGCCCGCAGCAGCCAGAGCGTTCGTGGCGAGTGCGGTGCAGTCCTGGCTGACGCCGATCTGGGCGTAGGCAGCGGCGGCGATCGTGGCGCCCATGCCGCTGGCGACGGCCGGGGCAGCGGTGCCGGCGGCGCCGACTTTGGTGCTGGCGGTCTTGGCGGTGTCGGCGGTGTTGGCCGCGGGAGTCTCCTGGACCTTCACGACGGGCTTCGGGGCCTCGACGACCGGCGCCGGAGAAGTGGTGACGGCCGGCTTCTCGTAGGAGATGGCGATGGTTGAAGCTGCCGAGATGGTCGCCGGGGTGGCCGACTGGACTTCGAGCGTGGAAGCCGAAGTGGATTCGCGCTGGACGTTGGCCTCAGCAGCGTTGGCTGCGATACCGCTGGTCAGGACGAGGCCGGAAGCGGCAGCGATAACTGCGGCCTGGCGGCCCATGCCGCCGGCGTTGTCGCCGACAGCCTTGGCAATGACGGCCAGCGAGTTGGTCTTGGTGACCTCGGCGCGGTGCCGTGCGTTTGCACGAGTAGTCATTAAGTTCTCTCTTTCGTGATCCTGGGTCCGCGCTTTTCAGGCGCAGGCTGAGGACGCTCCGGCATCTTGGGGGTACGCCGGATCGCCCCGAAATGGGTTACTTAGCGAAGGGTGTACTGCGAAGACGCGCCAAAAGCGGGAACTGCATGCAGGTGCATGGCCTGCGGGCCGGACTCAGCAGAGATTGAGACGGCGGTGCGGGATCCGTTCCGGGCGCCGGCAAGGGCGGCACGGAGGTTGGATTCCAGCGGACTCGTTAGAGCCGCGCAAGCGCGGTGACGCGCAGCATTGTGGCGTGAAGACACGAAAGTAGCCTCTCCCAATGCCTGCGAGGTGAGCTGTCGGATTCGGATGGGAGTCACCCGGCCGCGCTGCTTCCTGGGAAGCTTTGCGACTTAACCCCAAGGTCTTCTTGCGAAGACCAAAATTGGTTCCCCCGCCCCTGCCAGACGATGTAATGCGAACGGACCTTGAGCGGTGGCAGAGCTAGGCAATCCACTCAAGAGCGCCAACTTCGGAAAAGTTGGCGTAGGTCAAACGGTACAGCAGTCGGGGCCCAATGTCACATTCGGATCACGGCGTGTCACAAGAATGCGAGAGCTTCCCATCAGCTTTGTCAGAGCCAGCCGGTCGGGTCAACGACTTCGCCGTTGACCATGACCTCGAAGTGCAGGTGGCAGCCCGTAGAGGCGCCGGTGGTGCCGCTGAGCGCCACGACATCGCCGCGGGAGACCTGCTGGCCCACCTTGACGCTGGACGAGGACAAGTGGTTGTAGGTGGTCTCCAGGCCGTTGCCGTGATCGATCACCACCCGGTTTCCGCCACCGTAGGGATGCCATCCCGCGAAGGTCACGGTGCCGCTCGCGGCAGCGTGGACGGCAGTACCGCACTGGGCCGAGTAGTCCTGGCCGCGGTGGAATTCCCCGGAGCCGCCGGTGATGGGGCTGACGCGGTAGCCGAAGGGCGACGCGGTCTTCATCTGGTCCAGGGGCGCGCCGAGGCTGCCCGAGGAGGCTGCCCGGGTGATGGAGCCGACGGACTGGGCGCCCAGCAACTGCTTGAGCTTTCCGTCCGGGTCACCCTGGGTGGTGATCGCGGTGCGGTTGAAGTCGATCTTGGCCTCGGCGGCGGTGACGTCCGGCTGGACGGCGGCCGAGACGGATCCGGAGGAGGAACCCGCGTTCGTGGCCACCACGGGGCCCGTCGCGGGGACAGTGACGGTGAGGACCAGACCCGTGGCGGCCAGCGCAATGCCGGCCTTTTGACCAACGCCGCTGGCGGCGGCAAAGTCCGTTACCTGACGGAACGGGCTGCGGCGGCCTCGTCGTTCATCACGGTGCGCGTCACGGGGGCGGTCTGCCATGACGGCGACGGCCGGACGCGGCTCCGGGGCGGGACCGGACGCGCGACGTCGGCCCCTGGCGGTCTGGGTGGTCAAGAACGGTTCCTCTCTGGAGAAGCCTGCGGAGTTAGCTGTCGGATTCGGGTCAGAGAGATCAAAGACCCGGTCCGCCGTGGCAAGCATCCAGGCGCAGGGGCATCCAGGGGAGTCCCTCGGTCGAGTGTGCTTGCCGCTGACGGACTTCACCCCAAGGCTGTTGAACAGCCAGAAGTGGTTCCCCCGCCTCTGCCAGAAGGTGATTCGGCGACTGATCCGCTGGCAGAGCTCGGCTTCGGATCAGATAACGCTTTGGTATCGGTACTGGTGATCAACTATAGGCGATTAAGCCGTCCAGAGATAAATCCGTTATCGGCCCTGTGCACAACTCATGGGTAGTCCCAGTCCCGGGATAACTCCTGTTAACTGACGGTAACAAAGACGTGGGCCGCGACCTCGGGCGGAAGTTCCAGGGCACCTTCGACGTCGGGGACCCGCACCGAGATGTACTCCCCCACACGCTCCAGCGAGACCAGGGCGCCCGGGCGGATGCCGCCCTCATCGAGCTGGACCAGCAGTTCCGGTTCCACCTGGATGGGCTCGGCAAGCCGGTTGACCCTGACCGTGGAATCGGGCCCGTAGCCGGTCATGGCTTCGAGCAGGTTCACGACGCCGTCCGCGAGGGTCTGGGACGGCAGGCCTCCCAGTTCCGCGAGGCCCGGAATCGGGTTGCCATAGGGCGAGACGGTGGGGTGGTTGAGCAGTTCGAAGATCCGTCGTTCGACCCGTTCGCTCATGACGTGTTCCCAGCGGCAGGCTTCTTCGTGGACGTAGGCCCAGTCGAGCCCGATCACGTCAGCCAGCAGCCGTTCGGCAAGACGGTGCTTGCGCATGACTTCGATGGCGCGTTTCCGGCCGGTTTCCGTCAGTTCAAGGTGCCGGTCGCCGGAAACAACCACCAGTCCGTCACGTTCCATCCGGCCGACCGTCTGGGACACGGTGGGGCCGGAGTGGCGCAGCCGCTCGGCGATGCGGGCTCGGAGGGCGACGATGTTTTCTTCTTCAAGTTCCAGAATGGTCCGAAGATACATCTCGGTTGTATCGATCAGATCCGTCATTCAGCTCAGCTCCTCGAGCGCCGTCCTTGCGTAATTCCCACCGTACCGCGTGCTGCTGGCGCCCTGGCGGGGTCCGCCGTACGTTCGCAGGCCAGCTTAGCCTAATTTGAATTACTCCGGATAATCTCAATGACCGGACTGTGACGGTCCTTTTTCCCTCCCCCGCGGGGCAGTCAGGCAGAATGAAACGACAGGCTCCGCTGCAGCCACCCTGCCGGGCCACCTCCCGAGCCACATTTTGTACCAGCCGAAAAATTGGAGCCACTGTGAGCGACACCAGCATCACGATTCCCGCAAACCTCCTTCCAAAGGACGGCCGGTTCGGCGCCGGGCCGTCCAAGGTCCGCCCGGAACAGATGGAAGCACTCGCCGCGGCCTCGAATCTGCTGGGAACATCGCACCGCCAGGCGCCGGTCAAGAACCTGGTGGGGTCGGTCCGGAACGGGCTCAGCCAGTTCTTCCGTGCTCCCGAGGGCTATGAGGTCATCCTGGGCGTCGGCGGATCGACCGCGTTCTGGGACATCGCCAGCTTCGGCCTGGTGGAGAACAAGGCACAGCACTTGTCCTTTGGCGAGTTTGGCTCGAAGTTCGCTTCCGCCACCAACAAGGCACCGTTCCTGGCCGATTCCTCCATCATCAAGTCCGAGCCGGGGACCCGGCCGGCGGCCCGGGCCGAGGCCGGCGTTGACGTTTACGCCTGGCCCCAGAACGAGACGTCCACCGGTGTCGCCGCTCCGGTCCGGCGTGTGGCCGGCGCCGATGAAGGGTCCCTCGTCCTGGTTGACGCCACCTCGGCTGCCGGCGGACTGGACGTCGACGTTGCGGAAGCGGATGTCTACTACTTCGCCCCGCAGAAAAACTTCGCGTCCGACGGCGGTCTGTGGCTTGGCCTGTTCTCCCCGGCAGCGCTGGAACGTGCGGCCCGGATCAAGGCCGGCGGCCGCTGGATTCCGGACTTCCTGGACCTCCAGACGGCGATTGACAACTCGCGGCTGAACCAGACCTACAACACCCCGGCCCTGGCCACGCTGGTCACCCTGGACGCCCAGGTGCAGTGGCTCAACGCAAGCGGCGGCCTGGACTTCGCCTCGGCGCGCACGGCGGATTCGGCCGGACGGATCTACCGCTGGGCTGAGGCCTCGGAGTACGCCACCCCCTTTGTGGCGAAAGCTGAGGACCGCTCCAACGTGATCGCGACGATCGACTTCGACGACTCCATAGACGCCGCGGCGATCGCCAAGGTGCTGCGCGCCAACGGCATCGTGGACACCGAGCCGTACCGCAAGCTGGGCCGCAACCAGCTCCGGATCGCGACCTTCGTGGCGATCGAGCCGGACGACGTGTCGGCCCTGCTGGAGTGCATCGACTTCGTCGTGGGCGGGCTGAAGAAGTAGTCAGCTCCGCCGCAACACGCGCGCTGCTATGTCAGCGTTCGACGGCGTCGTCCGGTTTGTGTCCCCGGCCGGCGCCGTTGCCGTCGGGGCCTCCACCGGCGCCCGGCCCGGTTCCGTCGGTGCGGTCGGACACGACGCGGAAGTGGTGGATTCCGCGGGCGCGGCGGTCGAACCGGATCCGGAGGTGTTGGGCCCGGATGATCCACACGAGCCCGATCAGGGCAGCGATCACCCCGGAAGCAGCTGCGACGCTGAGGGACCAGCGAGGACCGGCGACGTTCGCGACCCACCCCACAAACGGCGCCCCGATGGGCGTTCCGCCCATGAAGATTGCCATATAGAGCGCCATCACCCGGCCGCGCATCACAGGGTCCGTCGTGGTCTGCACGTAACCGTTGGCGCTAGTCATCATCGTGATGGCGAAGAGCCCCACCGGAACCAGCGCCACGCCGAACCAGAAGTAGCTGGGGGCCAGCGCGGCGATGCCCGAGGCCACACCGAAGGCGCCGGCCGCGCCGAAGATGAACCGCAGCCTGGGCTTCTTGCGGCCGGCCGACAGCAGGGCTCCAGCGACGGAGCCAATGGCCATGATGGAGTTCATGAGGCCGAATGCGCTGGCATCCAGGCCGAATTCCGTTCCGACCATGGCCGCGATAAACAGCACGAAGTTCAGTCCCAGGGTCCCCACAATGAAGACCGCGACCAGCACCACCACGATGTCAGGCCGGTACCGGACGTAGCGCAGCCCTTCCCGGATCCGGCCTTTGCCGGCCGCGGCCCGGGGCAGCTGGCGCAGCGAGGTGGTGGGGATCTTCCACAGGCTCAGGAGCAGTGCCACAAAGGTCAGGGTGTTGATCAGGAAGACCCAGCCCGGGCCCACGGCAACCGTGAGGATGCCGGCCACTGCGGGTCCGATCATCCGGGCCACATTGAAGGAGGCGCTGTTGAGGGCCACCGCGTTGGGCAGGTACTCGTCGCGGACCAGTTCGGAGACGAAGGTCTGCCGCACGGGGGCATCGAGTGCGGACACCACGCCCAGCAGCAGCGCGAAGCCGTAGACATGCCAGAGCTGCGCGGCCCCGGAAATCACGAGGATGCCCAGGCCTGCACTCAGCACAGCCATCGCGGACTGGGTCAGGACGAGCAGTTGTTTGCGGTTGAAGCGGTCGGCAACCAGCCCGGCCACGGGGGCGAGGAAGAGCTGGGGACCGAGCTGCAGGGCCATCGTGATGCCCATGGCGCTGGCATCGTGGTCGGTCAGGTGGTCAAAGACCAACCAGTCCTGGGCCGTGCGCTGCATCCAGGTCCCGATGTTGGAGACGACCGCCCCGATGAACCAGATCCGGTAGTTCAGGATGTGCAGGGACTTGAAGGTGGACATCATGTCCAGCCCTCACCGTGCAGCGTCCCTGATGGTTCCAACCGCTAGTCAGCCTGCGCTGCGGGCAGTCCGTCGTCCGGGTCGTCGCCGGCAGCCGTCTCGGGGTCATCGTCGTCAACATCGTCGTTGTCAACATCGTCGGCGTCGTATTCGTCGCCGGCGCCGTCGGCGTTGCCGTCAGCGTCGTCCGAGTCGTCCTCCGGCGCGTCGTCAGCGTAGTCTCCGGTCGCCTCGCCGGGGGCGCCGACGGCGTCGCCAGGTTCGCCTGCGTCCTGGAGCGGAGCCGCACCGGCGGCTTCGGCGGTTTCCTCGTCGCCCTGCTCATCGCCCGGGCGGACACGCTCGGCCCACGGGATCCACTCAGGTGCCAGGATCGAGTCCTCGGAGGGCAGCAGACCGAGCTCGTCGACTGTCACAACCTTTGACCTGGAGTTCCGGGTCAGCACGGCGTACCACTGCCAGCCGCCGTAGCCGGCCAGCTTGGACTCGAACAGGTGCGTGACCAGTCGGTCGCCTTCGCTCTTGGCCGCGAGATGCCGGCCGATCTGTTCGGCGGAGGCGATGCCCTCGAGGGCAGCACGCGCGTCGTCGACGGCGGCCGCCAGGAAAGCATCGGGCTTGCCGGTGCGCCAGACGGGAACCCCGGCGCGTGGCCTGGCGCCGTCTTTGGTTCCGGTTTTTTTGGGATCCGGAGTCATCGCCGGGTCCTACGCGTCCAGCTCGTCGGCAACCTTACGCAGGGCGACCGCGATCGCCTTGCCCTTGTTGCCTTCCGGGTACTTGCCCGCGGACAGCGTTCCGGACAGGTTGTCCAGGACGCTGACGAGGTCCTGCACCAGCGGGGCAAGATCCTTCGCGCTGGGCCGCTTGGCCTTGGCGATGGACGGCGTCTTGTCCAGCACGCGCAGGCCCAGGGCCTGGGCGCCCTTGCGGCCGTCGGCCACGCCGAATTCAACCCGCGTGCCGGCCTTGAGCTCGGTTACGCCCTCGGGCAGCGCGGACTTCGGCAGGAAGACTTCCTGGCCGTCCTCGCCCGTGAGGAATCCGAAGCCCTTTTCCTTGTCATACCACTTGACCTTGCCGGTAGGCACGTAATCAACCTTCTTCGTTCTGCTGGTGACACGGCCGGCGGTCACCGCATCCGCATGGATATGCGGGTTCAGGGTATGACAGCCCGGACCGTGTTGGTCTGTTCCTTCAAGGTTATCCTGCCCAGTCCACTTTGGCCGTTTGGGGCGCGGGACAGGCCGGACTGTTAGCGTTAGCTCCATGACTCCACTGCGTTTCCGGCGGCCACTGCTGATCGTTGCGGCTGTTGCGGCTGTGCTGTCGCTCACGGCCGTCGGCGTCGTGATGGCGATGGCCTTCAACAATTCCGTGCCGCCCGTGTGGATCACGTCCACAGCCCTCTACGGGCTCCCGGCGGCGTTCCTGCTGATGCTCCTGCTCGTGATCGACGGCGCCGCGTCCCGGCGACGGACCGGAAAGCCGGACGGAAGGTAGCGTTGCACTGATGTCCCTGATCCGCGCGCTCAGCAAGGAACTGCAGGCACGCAGCGATGACTCGCTGCGGGCCTTGTTCTCCGCGCGGCCGGACCTCATTTCCCCTGGCGTGCCTGACTTTGCGGCCCTCGCGGCCCGCGCCAGCGGCCGGGTCAGCGTCCAGCGCGCCCTGGAACGACTCAACCGCCCGCAGATGCAGGTCCTCGAAACCCTGCACTTATGCACGAACACGGACACCGGGCACAGCGCCTCCGCCCCGATGCTGAAGAAGCTGATCAATGGCGCCACACTCACCGCGCTTGAGAAGATGCTGCACTCGCTCCAGGAACTGGCCTTGGTCCACCGGGCGGAACCGCCGCACGGCGCCACGCCGGCCGCCGGTACTAAGCAGCGCTACTACTTGCCCGTGGGCAGCCTCAAGGACGTGATCGGGATTTACCCGGCAGGCCTGGGGCGCAGCTACACCGAACTCGTGCGGCTCCAGCCGGCCTTCGCGCAACGCGTCGTTCAACTGGTCGGGGAACTGCACCACAACGGCGCGGCCGTCTCCCCCGCGGCCACCCCGATGGAGGCGGCACTGTCGCTGCAGCACTGGACGGCCACGCCGGAATCCCTCCGGCAGATCCTGGAGACCGCCCCGGAACGCACCACGGCGCTGCTCGCACGGTTCGGGAACTGGGCCATGGGCGCCGTTCCCCAGGCGCAACGGCGCGCGTCCGTGCTGCACGAGGCCGCCGACGTCGGGCCGGTGGACTGGCTTCTGGCCCGCGGGCTGCTGGTGCCGCTGGACGCCGCCCACGTGGAGCTTCCGCACACCGTCGGGGTTTCTCTGCGGGGCGGCTTTGTCATCGAGAAGTTTGCGCTGACTCCCCCTGCGCCGCGGCTGGGATCCACGTCCGCCGCACTGCGCCGCAACGCCGCACTCGGCGCCATCGCCGAGACCCTGCGGCTGGTGGGCGAACTGCTCTACATCGTCCGTAACCAGCCCCTCGTCACCCTGCGCAGCGGCGGTGTGGGCGTCCGGGAACTCAAGCGCCTGGCGGACGCCCTGCGGACCGAAATGCACGACGCCGGCGTGCTCGCGGAATTGTGCGCCCTCGCCGGCCTGATCCGGCTGGACGTGGACAGTTCCGCCTGGATCCAGCCCGCGCAGCTTGAGTGGCTGACGCTTCCGCGGCAGGAGCAGTGGCTCTGGCTGGTCAATGCCTGGCTCGCCAGCGAGCGGGCGCCCTCCCTCGTGGGACAGCCCGTCAACGGCCAGGCCGCGGTCCCGGCCCTCCACCGCGGCCTGACCGGCAACACCATCAACGCGCTCTCAGCCGAAGCCCAGCGTCCGGACGCCCCCGTGGTCCGGAAACGGATCCTGGAAATCCTGGCTGAGCTGACCGCGGAGGCCGCCGCCCCGGACGGGCAGGCGCCGGTGCTGGACGCCGCCGCAGTGCTGGAGCGCGCCGACTGGTCCCAGCCCCGGATGGCCCGGCGCTTCAGCTCGCTGATCCGGGGGGTCCTGGCCGAGGCCGAGCTGCTGGGACTCATTGGCTCGGGTGCGCTGAGCCAGATCGGGGCGGCCATCGCGGCCGAACAGCCCGATGAGGCGATGGGAATCCTGGGCGAACACCTGCCGGCCGCCCTGAACCACGTCTTGCTCCAGGCCGACCTCACGGCAGTGGCACCGGGCTACCTCGCGCCGGACCTGACCGAAAAGCTCCTCACCATGGCCGACGCCGAGGGCCAGGGGCCCGCCACGATCTACCGCTTCTCGGCATCCTCGGTCCGGCGCGCGCTCGACTCGGGCCAGGATGCCCAGGGCATGCTGGACTTCCTGGGCCTGCACTCGGCCACGGCCATCCCGCAGCCGCTGAAGTACCTGATCGAGGACACCGCCGCCCGGCACGCCAGGCTGCGGGTGGGGTCCGCGGCGAGCTTCATCCAGAGCGACGACGAAACGGCCCTTCTTGAGCTGCTCAACACTCCCGGCGCCTCCGGACTGGGCCTGGTCCGGATCGCACCCACGGTGCTGGTCTCGCACGCCGCCCCGCGGGAGACCGCACAGCTGCTCCGGAGCCTGGGGCTGTCCCCCGCGGTGGAAGAATCCGGGACCGGGAGCATCCGGCTGCGCCGCACCACTGCCGTGCCCGGAAGTGTCCGGCCGGTCTACAGCGCCCCGCGCACCGCGCCTCCGGAGGCCGACGTCGACGCCCAGCTGGTGGTGCTTCGCCGCGAACGTACCGCTGCGTCCACCCCCGGCGGCCCTGCTGCCGCAGCCCCCGGCAGCGAAGAAGCGACCCAGCTTGGCCTGGAGACCCTGCAGAAGGCGATCCGACTCAAACAACGGGTGGTCATGAACGTCGTCGACGGGATGGGGAATGCGGTGCGCGAAACGGTTGTTCCGGTAGCCGTGAGCGGTGGACGGGTTCGGGTCTTCGATCCGGCACGGGAAACCGAACGTGTACTGTCCATCCACCGCATTATTGACGTCGAGGCCGCAGAGGAACTACTCCAGTGAATGACGGACCGCTGATCGTCCAGAGCGACAAAACGATCCTGCTCGAGGTGGACCACGAGCTTGCCACCGAGGCCCGCCACGCCATCGCCGCGTTCGCCGAGCTGGAACGTGCACCCGAGCACATCCACAGCTACCGGCTCACGCCGCTGGGCCTCTGGAACGCCCGCGCGGCAGGCCTGGACGCCGAAAAAGTTCTGGACACCCTGCTGAAGTACTCCCGTTTCCCGGTTCCGCATTCCTTGTTGATCGACGTTGAAGAGACCATGTCGCGGTACGGCCGGCTGCGGCTGGAGAAGGACCCGCAGCACGGCCTCGTGATGCGCACCTCGGACTATCCGGTCCTGGAAGAGATCAGCCGTGCCAAGAAGATCGCCCCGCTGCTGGGCCCCAGGATCGACGGCGAAACGGTTGTGGTGCACTCCTCCCAGCGCGGGCAGCTGAAACAGCTGCTGCTCAAGATCGGCTGGCCGGCCGAGGATCTCGCAGGCTACGTCGATGGCACCCCGCACCCGATCTTGCTCAACGAAACCGGGTGGAAGCTGCGCCCGTACCAGCAGCTGGCGATGGAGAATTTCTGGGCCGGCGGCAGCGGCGTCGTCGTGCTTCCCTGCGGAGCCGGCAAAACGCTCGTGGGTGCCGCCGCGATGGCCACCAGTTCCACCACCACCCTGATCCTGGTGACCAATACGGTGTCCGCCCGGCAATGGAAGGACGAGCTGCTCAAGCGGACCTCCCTGACCGAGGAGGAGATCGGCGAGTACTCCGGCTCCGTCAAGGAAGTCCGCCCGGTCACGATCGCCACCTACCAGGTCCTGACCACCAAACGCGGCGGACTCTACTCCCATTTGGAACTCCTGGACGGTAACGACTGGGGGCTGATCATCTACGACGAGGTCCACCTGCTGCCGGCTCCGATCTTCCGGATGACAGCGGACCTGCAGGCTCGGCGCAGGCTCGGCCTCACCGCCACCCTGATCCGCGAGGACGGCCGGGAGGGCGAAGTCTTCAGCCTCATCGGCCCTAAGCGCTATGACGCGCCGTGGAAGGATATCGAGGCGCAGGGGTACATCGCACCGGCCGACTGCGTGGAGGTTCGGATCGACCTGCCGCGGGACGAACGCGTAGCCTACGCGATGGCCGAGGAGGCGGATAAGTACCGGCTCTGCGCGACGTCCGAGTCCAAGACTGTCGTGGTGGAACGGCTCGTAGCGGAGCATGCCGGCGAGCAGCTGCTGGTGATCGGCCAGTACATCGACCAGCTGGATGAGATCGGCGAACGCCTGCAGGCGCCGGTGATCAAAGGCGACACGTCCGTCAAGGAACGCCAGAAGCTCTTTGATGCCTTCCGCGCCGGCGAGGTGCAGACCCTGGTGGTGTCCAAGGTCGCCAATTTCTCCATCGACCTGCCGGAGGCTTCGGTGGCGATCCAGGTTTCGGGTTCCTTCGGTTCCCGGCAGGAGGAGGCCCAGCGCCTTGGCCGGCTGCTGCGTCCTAAGAAGGACGGCCGCGCCGCACGCTTCTACTCCCTCGTGGCCAGGGACACCCTGGATCAGGAGTTCGCGGCCAAGCGCCAGCGCTTCCTCGCCGAGCAGGGCTATGCCTACCGGATCATGGACGCCAAGGACGTGGGGAGCAGCTCTGCCTCCGACTGATCCGGGTACGGCCCCGGGCTAGCGGGTGTACGTTGACCCGTCCCGTTCCAGGGCGCCGGTACGCGGGTCCCGCTGGGGACGCTGGTAGGCGAACTCACCGCCGCTGCGGCCGCCGAAGGGGCGCCCGTGATCAGCAAATTCTTCCCGGAAGAACGCCAGACACCACTGACCCATTTGGAGGCGGGCGCCGGTGCGCAGCACCGAGGACGATCCCGGACCGAAGCTTCCGGTGACTTTGCCGTGCCGGACCAGAACGTATTCGTCCTGGTCATTGTGGACTATTTCCGCATGCACGCCGTCGAGTCCGGGAAGCTGCAGTTCGGCGGATTCGTCACTGCCGATGCGCACCCGGTCCGCCGCAAGGCTAAATACCCGGGGGACCTGGCCATTCCAGGCCTGCGCGTCCTGCACAAAGATCAGCCGGGGCTGTCCGCCGCCGCGGGTGTAGTGGGTGGTGGTAATGCGGCGGGCAATCCTGCGCTTGACGGTCGGCAGCAGCGGGAACAGGGTCCCGGGGGGAAGCAGCGAAAACTTGCGGGCCGGCGCACGCCGGCCCCGCTTCAGGAACGGCGCCAGCGCTCCCAGCTTTCCCAACTTGATGTGGGGTGACCTGGTGATCACACGCTGCGACGCCGGCACGTCGACGGCTCCGAGGCTGATGATTCTGCCCTCGGGCCCCTCGACAATCACCGTCAGGCCCTGCTCTGACAACGTTTTGGCCAAAGGCCTGATGTCGCCGAGCGTAGGCATCCGTTGCGACAGGAGGGCATCCATGCGGTCCAGGGCGACAACGACTTCGCTGCCGGCCGCCGTCACCGATCCGCGAGCCTGTTCCCCGGTTGCCTCCTGGAGGGAAAAATCCAGCTTGATGTCGGCCCGGAAGCGCGGGGCCATGGTCAGCCCCTGTTCTCGTCGGAACCCAAGGCATCCTTATCGCTGGTGGTCACTCGAAGGCTTCCGTTCAGCTTCCAGGTGGCGCGCGGCGCGTCCGGGCCGATGTCGCGGGGAACTTCGATGGTCATATCAATGAAGTTGTAGTTGATGGCAGCGCCTTTGCCGGTCAGATACGACCACATCTCCTCGGCAAGATCTGCCCAGTCGCGGATACTCCGGTCCGCAGGTCCGGCACTGTCCAATGGGTTGCTCTCAGTCGTCACTTTGTGTCCTCTTCATTGAGTACCGCCCAAGCCGCCGCGGCAGAGTGTTTTCGATAGGGTCACTCTACTGGCGGTGCTCGTGCAGGGGAATGGTATTGCCCTGCAGTTTGACCCTCCGACCGTATCCGTGCTTACCGTCGCCGCCCCCCGTACACACTCAACACACATCCAGTGTTCAGAAAACTCCCAGATTCTGGGAGGATCATGGGAACTATGAAAAAGAACGGTCCCGAAGCCAAGCTGCTCGTCGTCGATGATGAACCAAACATCCGCGAGCTGCTCTCTACCTCGCTGCGCTTTGCCGGCTTTGAAGTCGTCTCGGCGTCCAACGGCCGCGAAGCCCTGGCCGCCGCGGAACTCCATGCCCCGGACTTGGCGGTCCTGGACGTGATGCTGCCCGATATGGACGGTTTCACCGTCACCAGACGGCTGCGCGCGGCAGGAAAGCACTTTCCCGTCCTTTTTTTGACCGCCAAGGACGACACCGAAGACAAGGTCATGGGGCTGACGGTGGGCGGCGACGACTATGTCACCAAACCGTTCAGCCTCGACGAGGTCGTGGCACGGATCCGTGCTGTTCTTCGCCGCACGCAGCCCCTGCAGGATGACGATGCGGTGATCCGCGTCGACGACCTGGAGCTCGACGACGACGCCCACGAAGTCCGCCGCGGCGGGACGGTGATCGAGTTGTCCCCCACCGAATTCAAGCTCCTGCGGTACCTCATGCTGAACCCCAACCGGGTGCTGTCCAAGGCCCAGATCCTGGACCACGTTTGGGAATACGACTTCAACGGAGACGCCTCGATCGTTGAGTCTTACATCTCCTACCTGCGCCGCAAGGTGGACATCGATCCCGACGCGCCGGCCCTCATCCAGACCAAACGGGGTGTGGGCTACGTGCTGCGGACGGCCGAGAAGCGCTGACCTTGTTGCTCCACCGTTGGAAGTCGGCGTCGCTGAGGTCACAGCTGGTCGCCATCATGACCGCCCTGATGCTGGTGGCCCTCACTGCCACCGGTGCAGGAACCCTGACCCTGCTGCACAGCTACCTCCAGGGGCAGGTCGACGACAAGCTCCGGGCCGCCGTCGCCTCGGTCCGGCAGCAACAGTCCTTTAGCCAACTGCAGGACCAGAACCAGAACATCCCTACCGACTACTCGCTGATGCTGTTCGCGCCGGGACAGAAGCCTGTGCCGTTCGGCGGAGACAAGAAAATACACCCGGAAATCACCGGTATCAGCCCCGCGGATGTTGTCGGTCTCCAGCAGGTCCCGTTCCAGGTCCGCGGAACGGACGGGCACAACTGGCGGGTGGTCGCCCTCAACGTCGTCGACAGCAATGAGCGAACCTCCGTCGTTGTCATCGGCCTCCCCTTGTGGCCGGTCGATTCCGTGATGGAACACGCGGTCCTGGTGGTGGTCGGCGTCGGGCTGCTGACCCTTATCCTGGCATTTTTCATCGCCACGTGGAGCATCTCCCGGTCCTTCCGGCCGCTGGCCCGGGTCGAAAAAACGGCTGCAGCCATTGCGGCCGGCGATCTCTCCCGGCGTGTCGACGTCGACACGCCCCACACTGAGGTGGGCCGGCTGGGCACCTCCCTTAACGCAATGCTCGCCCACATTGAAACTGCCTTCGCCGCCCGGATGGCCTCGGAAGCGAAGATGCGCCGCTTCGCCGCCGACGCCTCCCATGAACTGCGCACCCCCCTCGTCACGATCCGCGGCTTCTCCGAGCTGTACCGGCAAGGCGCCCTCGCCACCCCGGCGGACGTGGCGACTGCCATGGGCCGAATCGAAAGCGAAGCCAAGCGGATGGGGACCATGGTGGAGGACCTGCTGCTGCTCGCCAGGATCGACGAGCAGCGCCCGTTGCAGCAGAAGCCCGCCGATCTGCTGCTGATTGCCAATGACGCCGTGGTTGACACCCAGGCGAGCGACCGCGGACGCACCATCTCACTGGCCGGGCTGGAGGGCCGTCCGCCGGCACCGGCGCCGGTCATTGGCGACGAGGCTAAATTGCGGCAGGTCGTGGGGAATCTGGTGGGCAACGCCTTGCGCTACACGCCCGAGGGAACGCCGATCGAACTTGCCGTCGGCGTACGGACCGCCGCGGACGGCCGCCGGCAGTCCGTGATCGAGGTCCGCGACCACGGCCCGGGGGTTCCCGATGAGGAAGCCGCGAGGATCTTTGAGCGGTTTTACCGGGCGGACACTTCCCGAACGCGGGAGACCGGCGGCAGCGGTCTGGGACTGGCTATTGTCGCGGCCATTGTCGGCTCGCATGCCGGCACGGTCAGGGCCGCGAAGACCGATGGCGGCGGGGCGACCCTGGTGGTCAGCCTGCCCTATCTGGACGGGGTGGCGGCGGACGACGGTTCGGCCGACAGCACGGTCGCCGGTGAAACGGCCTCCTCCGGTGGCGGTACCGGGAACTAGGCTTTTCGCGATCGTTGCGGCCTTATCCACATAGGCGGGCCACCCGCTTCCGGGGACCTGGTGGATTTCCTAGGCTCGGGGTGACCGGATATCCCGGAGCATCCACTGCAGAGAGGTCATCCCATGAGCATTATCTCCGTCGATACTGAACTCCTCGAGCTCAAGTCGGCAACCGTCAAAGCCACGGTCGACCGGATCAGCGCCGACGTGCAGGCCATGAAACGCGGGCTCGACGAGCTGCAGGCCACGTGGCGCGGCCCGGCGGCCACCAACTTCCATGCCCTGGTGTCCGAGTGGACCCTGACCCAGGGAAAAGTCGAGGCGTCCCTGGCGTCCATCAACCTGGCGCTGAACTCCGCAGCGGTGAGCTACGCCCAGGCCGAACTGAACAACACCCAGCGTTTCAGCTGACCGGCCGCCTGTCCGCCGGAGAACGGCTCACGCCTCGGGGGTGCCCTGGTGGAAGCGGAGCCGCCATTGCGCGCCGTCGTGGACCCACAGGGAGCTGCGCAGCGCCGTTCCCGACCGGGTTTGGCTGCGGTAGGTCAGGAGCACGGCCTGCTCCCCCAGCCGGTCTGCGCCGAGCACCTCCAGCTCGGCGGGGCCGCCGGGCTGCTCCGCCAGGGACATCATCACGGCGTCCCGGGTCCACATCCGGCCAGAGCTGCCGATTTCGGTAAAATCCGGGTGCAGCAGCACACCGGTGCGTCCGATGTCGGCACGCGTTTCCGGCCGGAGGAGCTCACGCTCCAGTGCCTCGACGATTGCTTCCGGGCTCGCGTCCGTGCCCGGGGCGGGCGTAGTGTCCTCGTCGAACTCGCTGAAGAGGTCCGGCTCGTCGAAGAGCGAAGGCTCGGCGAACAACTGCTGCTGGCCGGTCGGCGCGCCCTGGGGCACCGCCTGCGCGCCCGCAGGTGCTGGCGGGGCTGCCAAAGACGGTGCCCCGGCCGCGGCGCCGAACCCTGGCCCCTGGCGCACGGCCACGCCCTGCTGGTAAGCCGTGGCAGCGGCCCTGGCGCGGTCATCCGCTGCCTCGTTAAGGTCATGCCCGGCGTGGCCGCGCACCCATTCGAACGTGTACTTGCGGCCGACCAGCGCCTGGTCAATTTCCTTGAGCAGCTCGACGTTCATCACGGGCTTGCCGTCAGACTTGCGCCAGCCCTTGCGCTTCCAGCCCGGCATCCATTTGGTGACGGAGTTGATGACGTACTGGCTGTCGCAAAGGATGTGCAGATCCTCGCCCGGCAGGTGCGCTGTGGAGCGGAAGAGGTCCAGCACGGCCATGAGCTCGCCCATGTTGTTGGTGCCGTGCGGCCATCCCCCGGCCCCCCAGCAGTCGTCGTCCACGTACCAGGCCCATCCGGCCGGGCCGGGATTTCCTAAAGCCGAACCGTCGGCTGCTGCTGTAATTGTCACTGCACCATCCTGCCAGACCGTCGCCGCCAACGCTGTCCCCGCCGGCAGTAAGCCTGGATTAACGCCGGCGGCGGCCCCACCCGAAGGAGGGACCGCCGTCGTTGAACGGGACATTCAGGGCCGGTTTCCCGGCCCCGGAAGCCGGGTGGTTAGAAACCGCCCATGCCTCCCATGCCGCCCATGTCGTCGCCGCCACCCATGGCCGGAGCGTTCTTCTCCGGCTTGTCGGCCACAACGGCCTCGGTGGTGAGGAACAAGCCGGCAATGGATGCCGCGTTCTGCAGTGCAGAGCGGGTGACCTTGACCGGGTCGTTGATGCCGGCAGCCAGCAGGTCGACGTATTCGCCGGTTGCAGCGTTCAGGCCGTGGCCTGCGGGCAGGCCGCGGACCTTGTCGACCACAACGCCGGGCTCGAGGCCGGCGTTGAAGGCGATCTGCTTCAGCGGAGCGTCGATGGCAACGCGGACGATGTTCGCGCCGGTTGCTTCGTCACCCGTGAGGTTCAGGTTGGCGAAAGCCTTGAGGCCGGCCTGGATCAGGGCAACACCACCGCCGGCGACGATGCCCTCTTCAACAGCAGCCTTCGCGTTGCGGACAGCGTCCTCGATGCGGTGCTTGCGTTCCTTGAGCTCGACCTCGGTTGCGGCACCGGCCTTGATGACTGCAACGCCGCCGGCCAGCTTGGCCAGGCGTTCCTGCAGCTTCTCGCGGTCGTAGTCCGAATCGGAGTTCTCGATCTCGGAACGGATCTGGGAGACGCGGCCGGCGATCTGGTCGGCGTCGCCTGCCCCCTCGACGATGGTGGTCTCGTCCTTGGTCACAACAACCTTGCGGGCGCGGCCCAGGAGTTCGAGGCCGGCGGTCTCAAGCTTGAGGCCGACTTCCTCGGAGATGACCTGGCCACCGGTGAGGATGGCGATGTCGGCGAGCTGCGCCTTGCGGCGGTCGCCGAAGCCCGGAGCCTTGACGGCGACGGACTTGAAGGTGCCACGGATCTTGTTGACGATCAGGGTGGCCAGGGCCTCGCCCTCGATGTCTTCGGCAATGATCAGCAGCGGCTTGGAGGACTGCATGACCTTTTCGAGGACAGCAACCAGTTCCTTGACGTTGGAGATCTTGGAGTTGACGATCAGGATGTACGGATCCTCAAGGACCGTTTCCTGGCGCTCGGCGTCGGTGACGAAGTAAGCGGAGATGTAGCCCTTGTCGAAGCGCATGCCTTCGGTGAGCTCCAGCTCGAGGCCGAAGGTGTTCGACTCCTCGACGGTGATGACACCTTCCTTGCCGACCTTATCCAGGGCCTCGGCAATCAGGGCGCCAATCTCGTTGTCACCGGCAGAGATGGACGCGGTGGCGGCAATCTCTTCCTTGGTTTCGATTTCCTTGGCGGAGGCCAGGAGCTCGCGGGTGACGGCTTCAACAGCCTTTTCGATGCCGCGCTTGAGGGACAGGGGATCAGCTCCGGCCGCGACGTTGCGCAGGCCTTCCTTGACCAGGGCCTGAGCCAGCACGGTAGCGGTGGTGGTTCCGTCGCCAGCGACGTCATCCGTCTTCTTGGCAACTTCCTTGACCAGCTCGGCGCCGATCTTCTCGTAAGGATCGTCCAGCTCGATCTCCTTGGCGATGGAAACACCATCGTTGGTGATCGTGGGGGCGCCCCACTTCTTTTCGAGGACGACGTTGCGTCCACGCGGGCCGAGGGTGACCTTGACGGCGTCGGCGAGGATGTTCAGGCCCCGCTCAAGACCGCGGCGTGCCTCTTCATCAAATGCAATGATCTTGGCCATAACGGCAGTAGTCCTTTCGGGACAGTCGTTAAGAATGAACCTAAGCTGCGGTGCCCGCGACGGACGATCCTTGCCCGGCGGCCTCTGTATGCCGCTGGGCCAGGGATCTCACCCCAGCCAGGTGTTTCTTTCGCTCCAGGATCGCCTGCTGCAACTTCGCGGCCGGGCGAACCGGGCGTCGTTTTAGCAGTCAATACGCGGGAGTGCTAACTCAATAATTAGCACTCCCCCGGGGAGAGTGCAAGCAGTGGACGTGCCGGAAGGCCAGTATCGGCCAGCTGGGGCCACTCCGGCACGACTCAATACGCTACGGGCGATTAACTGCCGCTGCTGCTGGCCGTTTCACTGCCGCTCATGGTCGACATGTTGTCCGCCCCATAGGTATAGACCACGTAGTTTGCGGAGCTGACGTCACCGTGGGCATCGAAGCCGATCCGCCCGGATTCCCCATCGTAGTCGGGGCGCTTGCCGGCCCGGAGAAGGTCGAGGCACTCCTGGTAGTTCTTGCACACCGCGGCGTCGCCGGAGGGTCCGCTGCCGGAGGTCTGGACCTTGCCGCCCGAGACAGCGATCAGGCCGGCCGCAATGGAGGCTCCGGCGTCGTCCTGCGCCGCGGCGGCCGCGACGGCGGCGAGGTTGACGGCGTCGTAGGTCTCCGCGGCGAAGGTCATGTCCTGCAGCTGCGGATCCACGGACACCAGTTCGCCCTGGAAGTGTGCGGAGGCAAAGGTCCCCGGAAGGATCCCGCGCGTACCGTCGAGGGCACTGGAGCCGAGGCCGGAACCGTACTGGTTGACCGCCCCGTCGCTGAGAATGAGTTTCTTCCCGGCAACCCCGGCGTTGTTCAGTTCGGCGATCGCGCCCTGGGCCCCTGCACGGGCGACAAGCACGACGGCGTCGGGAGCCGCGGCTTTTGCGGCAGCGGCCGCCTGCTGCGCATGGCCCGGGGCGAACGCGGTGACGGCGACGGTCCCGAGGCCGGACTGTTTGGCAGCGGCGGCCACTGCGTTGGACACGTCCTTGCCGTAGCTGCCTTCCTCGTACACGACGGCAATACTTGCCGCGCCGCCGTCCTTGGCGAGCTTGACCAGGACTGGTGCCTGCGCGATGTCGGCCGCCGAGGTGCGGAAGTAGTAGCCCTTGCTCTCATAGCCGCTGAGCCCGCTGGCGGAGTTCGCGGGCGAAATCATGGCGATCCTGGCATTGGCCAGGACATCGATGGCGGCGGGCGCCCGGCTGGAGTCCGTCGGACCGATGACGACGTCGGCTTTGGCCGCAGCCAGCGCCTTTGCCTGCGCTGCGGTGTCCCCGCTGATGGTTGTCGGCAGCAACTCCACCGGCTTGCCCTTGTGACCGCCGCCAGCGTTGATTTCCTTGACCGCAAGTTTCGCGGCGGCCAGCTGGGGGGCGTTGAGGAAATTCTGCGGGCCGGTGTTGTCAAGGATCAGCCCGATCCGCAGGGTGCCGTCACCGCTCGCGTCTGCCTGCTCCACGCGGGCGCCGCCTGTCGGCCCCAGGCAGGCGGTGGTGGTCAGCGCGGCCGCTGTTGCCACGGCGGCGGCACGGCCCAGCCGCAGTGCCACAGCCCGGCGTCGGACAGTGCTGCCGGCGGCCTTTCGGGCGGTGGCTTTTTCGGCAGGGTCCTGCGGCCCGTGCGACGCGGCGGTGAAGGTCACGGGGCGGGCCGGACGCTTTCGGCCTGCGGCCCTTTTTCGCCCTCGCCGACTTCGAGTTCCACGCGTTGGCCCTCGTCCAGGGCACGGTAGCCGTCCCCCGCTATGGCTGACCAGTGCACGAAGACGTCGGCCCCGGAGCCGTCCACGGTGATGAAGCCGTAGCCCTTTTCGGCGTTGAACCATTTGACGGTTCCCAATGCCATGGTGATCACACTTTCAGTCGGCTGGCGGGCGCCCCACCACATTGTGGGCGGCGGAATGCAAATACTGTACCCACAGGCTCAGGCAGTGGCGCAGAACGGGGACGGGTCCGGCAGCCAATAGTATTCAGGCGTCACCGGAAGGAATTACTTGAAACCGGGCGCCAGGACGACGACGAGCGGCAGTTGGAATTCGGCCGAGTCCACCATGCTGGGGATGCCGAGGAGCTGGCCGAGGGCCTGGGCATTGCCCTTCTGCGCGGCGCCGCTGTAGAAGATCACGGAGCGCTGCTGGGGCACCCCGCCCCAGTTTCCGAGTGTGCCGAGGGTCCAGCCGGCGGTGGAGACCGTACTGCCCACGCGGTTCGCCAGTCCGGCGGTCGTGGTGCCGTTGAAGACTGCTACCGGCTGGGTCTTGTCGATGGCGGCAACCGCCGAGGGGGTAGCGGGGGGCGCAGCAGGCGCGGACGGCGTCTCGCTGGCCGTCTGGCTCGCGGGGGCCTCGCTGGACGCCGTGGGAGCGGGGGACGCGGCGGCGCTGCTGCCGCTCTGCTCAGCCGAAACCGCCAGGGTGTCTCCGGCCGAGGTGAAGCCGAGTTTCGGCATGAACAGGAAGGCCACGAGGCCGATGGCCAGGGCTGCGGCGCCGACGGCCAGGATGGGAACCAAACGGCGGCGGTGGCGGGATTCGGCAACTGCCCGGTGGACACCCTGACGTGCGGAGGTCTCCGGGACCCGATCAAATTCATCCCGAGCGTATTTGGTCATGGTGAAACGATGTCCTTGCTGATTTCTGACGAATTGACCACGCCGGCTTCCGCGCGGGAATCCGCGCATTCGGCTGTGCTTTTACGCGTCTGAGCCTAAGCGGCGAGCAGTCCGCGCACGTTGGCGTGACGTACGTAGTCTACGCAATCTCTTCACCAACATGGGATCGTGGGCCAGTGCATCCTCGGTGTCGATGAGGGCATTGAGGATCTGGTAGTAGTGCGTGGCGGAGAGGTCGAAGAGCTCGCGGATGGCTTGTTCCTTGGCGCCGGCGTACTTCCACCATTGCCGTTCCAGCGCCAGCATCTGCTGGTCCCGGCTGCTCAGCGGCGACTCGGGGCTGGTCCCGGCGGCAGGCGATTCCGCCGTCGACAGGTGCTCTTGCGCTTGCTCGGCCATGACACACTCCCTGCTTGTTCCGTTACGGCTGGATCCGGTGAAAAGTCTTCCCCCATGCTACGGGCGAATAACAGGGTTGTCATTTGCCACCCTGCGAGAATGGGCCCTGTGCCTAACTCCGACTCGCCTGATTCCGATGCCCTTTTCGAGCTGGAGCCGGCGTCGAGCCAGTCCGTCAGCTTCGAGGAGATGGCCAGCCTGCCCTTGTATGAACTCGTGGCCGCCGGCTGGGCCGAGGCGCTGGCCCCGGTCGAGGGGCAGTTGCGCGACGTCCTGGCTTTCCTGGGCCGGGAAGTTGCCGGGGGCCACGATGTCCTGCCGGCGCCGTCGAACGTTTTGCGGGCGTTCCGGCAGCCTCTGGCGGGCGTCCGGGTCTTGATAGTGGGCCAGGACCCGTATCCGACCCCCGGCCATGCCGTCGGGCTGTCCTTCGCTGTGGACGGCGCCACCCGGCCCATCCCGCGCAGCCTTGCCAACATTTACAGAGAGCTCGACGCCGACCTGGGGCTGCCGCCGCGGATCCACGGTGACCTCAGTGGCTGGGCGGAACAGGGTGTGCTGCTCCTCAACAGGGTCCTCAGCGTCCGGTCAGGGGCAGCAGGATCGCACCGGAACAAGGGTTGGGAAGCCATCACAGCAGCGGCGATCAGTGCCGTGGCCAACCGTGTCACAGCCGGCGGCTCCCGCGCGCCACTCGTGGCGATCCTCTGGGGCAGGGACGCCGGGACCGTCCGGCCGCTGCTGGGTCCCACACCGGTGCTCGCCAGCGCCCACCCGAGTCCGCTCTCAGCCTCACGGGGCTTCTTCGGCTCCCGGCCGTTCAGCCACACCAACACCCTGCTCCAGGAACAAGGCGATGGCACTGTGGATTGGGAACTCCCGCCGCTCCCCTGGCCCGCTTAACAGTCAGGGTTCCGCACAGGCACTTTAGCTAGGCTTGACCCATGACCTCAGTCCCCGCCGCCACCTCGGCCACCCGGAATTCCCGCCCGCAGACCAATCTCACCGTCCTGCGCCGCGAGCAGCTCTCGCCGCACATGGTCCGGATCATTGCCGGGGGTCCGGGTTTCGCCGGCTACGTGAACAACGCCTACGTGGACCGGTACATCAAGATCGTGTTTCCGCAGCCCGGGGTCGAGTACCCGGAGCCACTGGACCTCTGGGCGATCCGGGAGACCTTGCCTCGCGACCAGTGGCCGCACACCAGGACCTACACCGTCCGCTGGGTCGACGAGGCGGCCGGGGAAATCGCCATCGACTTCGTGATCCACGGCGACGAAGGCCTCGCCGGTCCGTGGGCGGCGTCCGCCCGGCCCGGCGACGCCCTGGTCTTCACCGGCCCGGGGGGCGGCTACAACCCGGATCCGGCCGTGGACTGGTACCTGTTCGCGGGCGACGAATCCGCCCTGCCGGCCATCGCTGCCTCCATCGAATCGCTTCCGGCGGATGCCCGTGGCCTTGCCTTCCTCGAGGTGGATGGCGGCGCCGATATCCAGGACATTGCCGCGCCGGTCGGCGTCGAGCTGCACTGGCTTATGCGCGGCGGCGTGCCTGCCGGCGCCAGTGACCTGCTGGTCACTGCCGTGCGGGATTCCGTCTGGCCTGAAGGCCGGGTGCAGGTCTTTGCGCACGGGGAGCGCGGCTACATGAAGATCCTGCGGGACGTGTTCTACGCCCAGCGGGCTCTGGAGCGCTCCCAGGTTTCGCTGTCCGGCTATTGGGCGAAGGGCAGGGTGGAGGACGACTTCCAGGCCGAGAAGAAGCTCCCCATCGGGAAGATCTGACGGCGCCGCGGACTTTCCCCACGTTTGCCATCACGACGCCGAGGCCCGCCGCCACGCCGTCGGGACCTAGCGGCGCCGCGCCCGGCGTCGTTCGTTGCTGGCCAGGCTGCGGGTCAGGGGCCGGGCCAGGGTGTCACCGAGCACGATGCCGGCCGCGACGCCCATCACGATGGCGCCGGCATTGAGCATGCCCCCCGCACCCAGCAGGATCTCCGATTCCTCAATCGTCAATACATACATGGACCGGAATATAGTGAGGCCCGGCAACAGGATCAGGGCGGCGGGAACAGCGACGACCAGCTGCGGTGCGCCCATCCGGAGTGCCACCACCCGGGCCGTGAGCCCGATGACCACAGCTGCCAGTGCGGGCGAAAAACGCATCCCGATGCCCAGGGCGTCAGCCCCGATCAGGACCAGATAACCCACCACGCCCACGGCCGCGGTCGGCAGGAGCAGGGTCCAGCTGGTCTGTTCGGTGATGCCGATCATCAGGACTGCGACGGCGATCAGAATGACCACCACCCATAAGTCATACGCCGGCGGGAATGTCTTGGTGACGTCGATGGGTTCCATCGCCATCATGTCCCCCACCACGAATCCTACGGCGATGCCCGCGACGAGCGCGCCGAAAGTCAACATCGTGGAGACGAACCGGCCGGCGGCCGTGACCGGGAAGCCGTTAATCGCGTCCTGCACCGAGGAAACCAGCCGGCCGGTCGGCAGGAGCAGCAGGATGCCGCCGACCACCACGATTTCGGGGGCGATCTGGAACCCCACCAGACCGCCGAACCGCCACAGCAGCAGGGCGATAAACGTGACCAGGAACGAGCAGGCCGCCGTGATGAAGAAGTCCGGGGTACGCCAGCGGCCCAGCTGCCGGGCCAGCAGGCTGACCAGCAGGTTGGACAGGAAAGCAACCACGGACGCACCGGGTCCGCCGCCCAGCACGCCGACAAAGGCAGCGGAAAAGACGCCGAACGCCACTGTGACCATCCAGCGCGGGAAGGGCTTGGCGCTGCGGGTGATCTCCTCCAGCCGGCGCACGGCCTCCTCACGCCCCACCCCGCCGGCCACGATTTCGGTGACCAGCTGGTGCACCTGGGAGAGACCGGCGTAGTTGTTGGTCCACGACCGCACGACGCGTAGCAGAGTGATGGGCGTCTGGTCCTTCGGGGCATAGTTGATGGCCACCGACTGGTTGGTGATGTCCACCTCGATGTTCTTCAGCCCCAGGGCGGCGGTGATGGCGATGATGCTGGTTTCCACTTCGAGGGCGCCGGCACCGTACCGGAACATGGACTCGGCCAGGTGCAGCGCGAAGTCGATGGTCTTGCGGGCGGAAGTGTCCACCCCGCCCACCTGGATCATCGGGTTGGCATACGGGCTGCCCGCCAGGCGGTCCACGATGCTCATTGGAGCGGTCGGCGGGTTCTCCCCCTGGACCAGACGGCGCAGCATCCGCTTGCCGGCGGCATTCTGGCGCACCTGCGAGGCAGACATCGGCTCGGTCTTGGGCAATCCGTCGGTGTGCGGCCGTCGGCGGCCGTCGGTTTCCTTGGTCATTCCGGCGTCCTCAAAATCTCCGTGGCAGCCGGTTTAGTAAAACTGCTGGCCCGTGCGGCGGGTGTAGAGCTGGCGCGCGACGCGCTCCCCGGCGGACATCCAGGCCTTGTACTTCAGTGGGCTCAGCACCTGGTCGTAGCAGCCGACAAAATCGGTCACGGTCTTGCTGAAGCTGGTCTTGAACAGGCCCAGGCCGTGGAACGGGTTGGAGGTGTCCTTGAGCTGGTCGCTGGGGGGCGTGCCGCAGAAATCGTATTCGGTGCATCCGAGTTCCTTGAACTGGTTGATGGCCGTCCACTGCACCAGGTGGGAGTCGCCGTACTGGTTGCGCTTCTGCAGCGAGCCGCCGTCCTTGTACGTTCCCTTGCGGCCGTAGTTGATGACAAAGGCACCCACTGACGGCACGCCGTCCTCGTAGACGAACAGCAGCCGTCCCTGGTCGCGCTTAATGAAGTTGGTCCAGAACTGGCGGTAGTACTCATATTCGCGGACCCGGACCTGGGACTTGGCTTCCACGGTGTTGGTCATGAGCGCGTACATGGCATGGAAGTTCTCGTCTGTGGGTTCCACGTTGTGGACCTCCACGCCCTCGCGGATGGCGCGGCGGACGGCATTGCGGCCGCGCGAGTGCAGGTTGCGCAACAGCTGGTTCTCGTCCGGGGAGATGTCCAGCAAGGCCGTCGAGTCGTTGGGCTGCAGGTTGTGGGTCTTGACCAGACCGGCTCCTTCGATCACCTGACGGGCTGTCTCGGAGCGCACGATGTCCGGCTCGATTTTGATGGCGAAGACCCCCAGCCGGGCACGCTTCACGAACTCGGCGTTGGCTGCGGCGATGCCGGGGATATCCTCGACAGCGGCCACATCCGGGCCCTTGATCAGGTACCAGAGCTTGCCGAGCAGCGGGAAGGACTTCTCCAGGACAAGGTTGTAGCTCGTGTAGTCGGCGGTCTCGTACACGAGGTGCAGGGGCTTCCAGCCAAAGTGCTGCTTGACCCCGGCAAAGGCCTCCGATTGCAGGAGATTGCCGCCATTGGGGTTCGCAGTAACGTGGGTGTCCCAGTTGGCGATCTCTTCGGCAGAGGCAAAACGGGCGGTGAATTCACGCAAGGGTGCGGCATCCAATCATTGCGGTACGAGCGTCGGCGGCATGCGGACATGCAGGTTCAAGTCTATCCGCCCGGGCCCATGCTGCCGCCCGGAACAGACCGGTTAGGCTGGAAGCATGCCGCCCGATCAGCAACCAGTAACCGCAGGATCCGGAAACCGGGAACCCGCGGCCGGTCGGCGCGCGCCGGGCGCCCAGCTGCCGGGGCTGCTGGTCTTCCTCGCCGCCTCCGCACTGGTTGCAGGGCTCGGCGGGCTGGCCACGGCCAACAACGTCAACGGCTGGTATGCCGCCGCGGACAAGGCACCATGGTCGCCACCGAACTGGGTGTTCGGGCCGGTCTGGACCACCCTGTACATCGCGATGGCTGTGGCCGCCTGGCTGGTCTGGCGCCGCCGGTCCGACCGGACCAGGCCGGCGCTCACCGCGTACGCCGTGCAGCTTGCGCTCAACCTGGTCTGGACCCCGGCCTTCTTTGGCCTGTACCCCGCCCTGGGCACGCCGGCCCTGTGGATGGCCTTCGGAGTCATCGTGGCACTGGCGGTGGCCGTGGCCGTCACGGTGCTATGCTTCGGACCGATCAGCCGGACGGCCGGGCTGCTGATGCTGCCCTACCTCACCTGGATCGTCTTCGCCTCGTCATTGAACCTCTGGGCCGCGCTGAACAACTGACTTAGCATTCCACGACGTTGACGGCGAGGCCGCCCATGGCGGTTTCCTTGTATTTGGAGCTCATGTCCTTGCCGGTTTCGCGCATGGTCACGATGACTTCATCCAGGGACACCCGGTGCGTGCCGTCGCCCCAGAGCGCCATCTTGGCGGCGTTGATGGCCTTGGCCGCGGCGATCGCGTTGCGCTCGATGCACGGGATCTGGACCAGCCCGCCGATCGGGTCGCAGGTCAGGCCGAGGTTGTGCTCCATCGCGATTTCCGCGGCGTTTTCGACCTGGGCCGGTGTCCCGCCCATAACCTCGGCCAGCCCGGCGGCCGCCATCGACGACGCCGAGCCCACCTCGCCCTGGCAGCCGACCTCGGCACCGGAGATCGAGGCCTGTTCCTTGTACAGCACCCCGATCGCGGCGGCGGTCAGCAGGAACTTCACGATCGTCTCGTCCCGGTCAGCCTGGGTGGCCTTGTCCATACCGGGCGCGAAGTGCAGCGCGTAGTACAGCACGGCCGGGATGATGCCGGCCGCACCGTTCGTGGGTGCCGTGACCACCCGGCCACCGGAAGCGTTCTCCTCGTTCACGGCCAGCGCGATCAGGTTCACCCATTCCTGCCAGTACTTCGGGTCCCGGTACCCGGGGTCCTGGCCACGGGTTTCCTTGAGCAGGCGTTCGTGCCAGTCAGGTGCCCGGCGGCGGACCTTCAACCCGCCCGGCAACAGCCCCTCACGCTTGAGGCTGACCTCAACGCATTCCTCCATCACCGAGTAAATATGCAGCAGACCCGCAAGGATTTCCGCCTCGGTCCGGGACGCGCGCTCGTTGACGAACATGATCTCGCCGATCGAGAGACCCTTGGACTGGCAGCGGCCCAGCAACTCCGCAGCGGTCCGGAACGGCAACGGCAGTTCCTTTTTGGACTCATCGAGTTCCTTCAACGCCGCATCCTCCTCACCCTCCCGGACGATGAAACCACCGCCCACGGAGAAGAACGTCGCCGTGTGCAGGACCTCCCCATCGGCGCCCGCGACCGTGAACGTCATCCCGTTGGTGTGCCGCGGCAGGATCGTCAGCGGCCGCAACACCATATCCTGCACCCCGTACGGCAGCGCCACGCCTGTTCCCTCACCGGCGAGCTGCAGGATACCGGTCCCGGCGATCGCCGCGAGGCGTTCCTCCACCTCCTCGGGAAGGATCAGCTCCGGGTGGAACCCCTCCAGGCCCAGCAGGATCGCCGTCATCGTGCCATGCCCATGCCCGGTCGCGGCCAGCGAACCGTAAAGATCCACCCGCAGCGACACCACCCGGTCCAGCACACCGGAGGCCTTGAGTTCCTCGGCAAACACCGCCGCAGCCCGCATCGGGCCCACGGTGTGTGAACTCGAGGGCCCTATTCCGATGGAAAAAAGGTCAAAGACTCCAACAGCCATGGTCGGTTCCTAACTGGCTCAAACTGTGTCCCGGCAGATGGTCCTGCCGGATGGCGGTGCGGCCGCCGGTTGGCTGCTGTTCCGCCGGATGCACGACGCCGGGCAGCAACTTGTGGCGGCGGCCCGGCGTCGTGATCTGTACTGCTTCTACTACCTGTAATACGGGCTCTACGCGAGGTTAGCAACCGAGGGGTAGAGCGGGTGGGCGGCGGCGAGTGCCTGCACGCGGTGGCGCAGACCGGACAGGTCGGCGCCGGCGTCGGCGATCAGCGCCTCCGCGATGATATCGGCAACCTCGGTAAAGGCAGCCTCGCCGAAGCCGCGGGTGGCCAGCGCCGGGGTGCCGATCCGCAGCCCCGAGGTGACCATCGGCGGGCGCGGGTCGAACGGGACGGCGTTGCGGTTGACGGTGATGTCGATGTCCGCGAGGCGGTCCTCGGCTTCCTGCCCGTTGAGCTCGCACTCGCGCAGGTCCACCAGGACCAGGTGCACGTCGGTGCCGCCGGAGATCACGTTGATGCCCTTGGCGGTGACGTCGGGCTGGACCAGGCGCTCGGCCAGGATCCGGGCACCGGCCAGCACACGCTCCTGGCGTTCCTTGAACTCCGGGGACGCGGCGATCTTGAAGGCCACGGCCTTGCCCGCGATGACGTGCTCGAGCGGGCCGCCCTGCTGGCCCGGGAACACGGCCGAGTTGATCTTCTTGGCGATGTCGGCGTCGTTGGAGAGGATGATGCCGCCGCGCGGACCCGCCAGGGTCTTGTGCGTGGTGGACGTGGTGACGTGCGCGTGCGGCACCGGCGACGGGTGCAGCCCGGCGGCCACGAGCCCGGCGAAGTGGGCCATGTCCACCATGAGGTAGGCGCCCACGGAGTCGGCGATCCGGCGGAACTCGGCAAAGTCGAGCTGCCGGGCGTACGCGGACCAGCCGGCGACGATGAGCTGCGGCTTGTGCTCCTGGGCCAGGCGTTCGACCTCGGCCATGTCGATCCGGTGGTCGTCCTCGCGGACCTGGTACGGGATGACGTTGTACAGGCGGCCGGAGAAGTTGATCTTCATGCCGTGCGTGAGGTGCCCGCCGTGCGCCAGGTTCAGGCCCATGATGGTGTCGCCCGGGCGGATCAGCGCGTGCATGACGGAGGCGTTGGCCTGCGCGCCGGAGTGCGGCTGGACGTTGGCGTACTCGGCGCCGAACAGTGCCTTGACCCGGTCGATCGCGAGCTGCTCGATGACGTCCACGTGCTCGCAGCCGCCGTAGTAGCGCTTGCCCGGGTAGCCTTCGGCGTATTTGTTGGTCAGCACGGACCCCTGGGCCTGCATAACGGCCCTGGCGGTGTGGTTCTCCGAGGCGATCATTTCCAGGCCGTCGCGCTGGCGGGTCAGCTCGGCGTCGATCCGGGCAGCGATCTCCGGGTCCAGCGCGGACAGGTCCGCGTCCAGGCTCGCAGAGACGACCTGCTCAAACACGGTCTCGGTGCCGGTCGCTGCGCCGCTCACAGTTCGCCGCCATTCTTGGACGCATAGTCCTGGGCGGAGAGGAGCGGGCCGTCGGATTCGGCGGCGACCTTGAAAAGCCAGCCGGCGCCATAGGGGTCGCTGTTGATCAGCGCGGGGTCGTCGACGACGGCGGGGTTGATTTCGGTGACCTCGCCGGTGACCGGGGCGTACAGGTCCGAGACGGACTTGGTCGACTCGACCTCGCCGCAGGTCTCCCCCGCGGTCACCGCGGAGCCGACCTCGGGCAGGTCCACGTAGACGATGTCGCCGAGGGCATCGGTGGCGACGGCGGAGATGCCGATCGACACGACGTTCCCGGCCTCGCGGGCGACCCACTCGTGCTCGTCGGAGTACTGCAGTTCAGGGGCAACTCTTGCCATGTGTTCTTCCTAAGTCTTGGAGTGGTCGTTGGTGCTAAATCTATTGTGGCTTGGTTACGTGGTGGGTTGTGGCCGGGTTACGCGGCCGGAAACCGAATTCCTCCGCGTGCTCGGTCGCGAAGGCGCCCGCTGAGCGGACGCGACCGAGCATGCAGAGGATGTCGGGTCCGACGGGCCAAAGCAACCCGGAGCCGGGTACCGCTGAGGCGCCCGGGAACCGCGAACAGCCGGGCTACTTTTGGCGTTTGTAGAAAGGCAGTGCGACCACTTCGAAGGGTTCCGTTTTGCCGCGCAGGTCGATGTCCAGGGCCGTGCCGGGTTCGGTGAACTCGACGTCGACGTAGGCCATGGCGACCGGGTAGCCCAGGGTGGGGCTGGGCTGGCCGGAAGTGACTTCGCCGACCGTGGTGCCGTCCTTCAGGACCGGGTAGTGGCCGCGGCCGGCCCGGCGGCCGAGGCCTTTGAGCCCGACCAGCTTGCGGCCCGCGGTGGCGCCGGCGCCGGCTTCCTTCTTGGCGGCCAGGGCTGCCTTGCCGACGAAGTCGCCTTCCTTGGAGAGCGCCACGACCGGGCCCAGTCCGGCGGCGAACGGGTCGCCGTCGAGGGAGAGTTCGTTGCCGTAGAGCGGCATGCCGGCCTCGAGCCGGAGCGAGTCGCGGGACGCGAGACCGGCGGGCGTCAGCTCGCCTTCCTCGGCGATGGCGATGAGCGCCTGCCAGAGGGCGGCGGCGTCGTTGTTGGACACGAAGATCTCGAAGCCGTCCTCGCCGGTGTAGCCGGTGCGGGCCAGGAGGAGTTCCTTGCTGGTGCCGCCGACCATGAACGGCACGTCGACGGCGGCGTAGTACTTCAGGCCGGTGACGAGCTCGTGCTGGGCGGCGGGGATCAGGCGGAGCAGGATGGCCTCCGCTTTGGGGCCCTGGACCGCGATCAGCGAGGTCTCGGCGGAGGCATCCTGGACAGTGACATTAAATCCTGCCGCCCGGTCCGCCAGGGCCGCGGCTACGACCTTGGCGTTGCCCGCGTTGGGGACCACAAGGAACTTCTGCTCGCCGCGCCGGTAGGTGATGAGGTCGTCGATGATGCCGCCGTCCTCGTTGCAGATCAGCGAGTATTTGGCCTTGCCGACCGCCATCGCGGAGATCTTGCCGACCAGGGCGAAGTCCAGGAAGGCTGCGGCATCGGCGCCGGTGACCCAGACTTCACCCATGTGGGAGAGGTCGTAGAGGCCCGCGGAGGTGCGGACGGCGTGGTGCTCGGCAAGTTCGGAGCTGTACTTCAGCGGCATCTGCCAGCCGCCGAAGTCCGTGAAGGAGGCGCCGAGCTTCTTGTGCTCTTCGTACAGGGCCGTGTAGTTCTCAGTCATCGTTGGCTGTCCCTAGTTTTTTGAGTCGGAGTTGGCGGAGTCGGCGGAGTGGACTGCGGTGTCTTCTTCGAAGGCCTCGAGGGGAGGGCACGAGCAGATCAGGTTCCGGTCCCCGGCGGCGCCGTCGATCCGGCCGACCGGCGGGAAGTACTTGTCCTGCTTGAGCGTGTGGACCGGGAAGACGGCCTGTTCACGCGGGTAGCCGCGCTCCCAGCCGGTGCTGATGACAGCGGCGGCGGTGTGCGGGGCGTTGCGCAGCGGGCTGTGCTCCACGGTGAAGTCGCCGTGCGCCACCTGGTCGATCTCGGCGCGGATCGAGATCATGGCCGTGATGAACCGGTCGATTTCGCCGAGGTCCTCGGATTCGGTGGGCTCGACCATCAGGGTGCCGGCCACCGGGAATGCGAGGGTGGGGGCGTGGAAGCCGTAGTCGATGAGGCGCTTGGCGACGTCCTCCGCGGTCACGCCGGTCTTGGCCGTGAGTTCGCGCAGGTCCAGGATGCACTCGTGGGCCACGAGTCCGCCTTCGCCGGTGTAAAGCACCGGGAAGAAGTCGTTCAGTCGGGCCGCGATGTAGTTCGCTGCGAGCAAGGCCGACTTGGTGGCCTCGGTGAGTCCCTGGCCGCCCATGAGCTTCACGTACGCCCAGGAGATCGGCAGCACGCCGGCCGAGCCGTAGCGGGAGGCGGAGATCGGAGTGCCGTCGGCACCGTCGGCAGGATTGGCGGCGTTGCCGGGCATAAAGGGTGCCAGGTGGGCCTTGGCAGCGACCGGGCCGACGCCGGGCCCGCCGCCGCCGTGCGGGATGCAGAAGGTCTTGTGCAGGTTCAGGTGCGAGACGTCGCCGCCGAACATGCCGGGCTGGGCCAGCCCGACGAGGGCGTTGAGGTTGGCGCCGTCGATGTAGACCTGGCCCCCGGCGGCGTGGACCGCGTCGCAGACCTCACGGACGTCGGCGTCGAACACCCCGTGGGTGGACGGGTAGGTGATCATGATCGCGGACAGCGCGTCCTTGTGCAGTTCGATCTTGGCCTGCAGGTCGGCGTGGTCGATCGTGCCGTCGGTGGCGGTGGCCACGACGACGACCTTCATGCCGGCGAGCACGGCCGAGGCGGCGTTGGTGCCGTGGGCGGAGGCGGGGATGAGGCAGATGTTGCGCTGGGCCTGGCCGCGGGAGTGGTGGTAGCCGCGGATGGCCAGCAGGCCGGCCAGTTCGCCCTGGGAGCCTGCGTTCGGCTGGATGGAGACCTGGTCGTAACCGGTGATCTCGGTCAGCTGGGCTTCGAGGTCCTCGATCAGTTCGCGCCAGCCGGCGGTCTGGGATTCGGGGGCGAAGGGGTGGATGGAGGCAAACTCCGGCCAGGAGATGGCCTCCATTTCGGCTGTGGCGTTCAGCTTCATGGTGCAGGAACCCAGCGGGATCATGGTGCGGTCCAGGGCGAGGTCGCGGTCCGAGAGGCGGCGGATATAGCGCAGCAGCTGCGTCTCGGAGCGGTGGGTGTTGAAGACCGGGTGCTGGAGGTAGTCGGAGGTGCGCTCGACGGCGGAGTCCAGGCCGAACCCGGAATCACCGGCTGATTCTGCGTCTGCGACGCTGGCACCGAAGGCGTCGACGACGTCGGCGACGATGGCCGCCGTCGTCGCTTCATCGGTGGAGATGCCGACCGTGTCGGCATCGATGGCGCGCAGGTTGATGCCCTTGGCCTCGGCGGCGGCGATGATCTGGGCGGACTTGCCCGGCACCGAGACGGTGACGGTGTCGAAGAAGCTGGTATGCAGCACGTCCAGGCCGGCGGCCTTGAGCGAGGCGGCGATGGTCCGGGCGTGGTCGTGGGTGGTCTCTGCGATGGCCTTCAGGCCGTCGGGGCCGTGGTAGACGGCGAAGAAGGAGGACACGATCGCCAGCAGGGCCTGCGCGGTGCAGATGTTGGACGTGGCCTTCTCGCGGCGGATGTGCTGCTCGCGGGTCTGCAGGGCCAGCCGGTAGGCCGGGACGCCGGCGTTGTCCTTGGAGACGCCGACGAGCCGGCCGGGCATGGACCGCTCGAGGCCCTTCTGGACGGCCATGTACGCGGCGTGCGGGCCGCCGAAGAACAGCGGGACGCCGAAGCGCTGGGCGGAGCCGACGGCGATGTCGGCGCCCTGCTCGCCCGGGGACGTGATGAGGGTCAGGGAGAGCAGGTCCGCGGCGACCGTGACGAGGGCGCCGCGTTCCTTGGCCTCGGCGATCACGGCAGTGTGGTCGAACACGCGGCCGGAGACACCGGGCTGCTGCAGGACGACACCGTTGATGATGCCCTCGGGCAGTCCCTTGGAGAGGTCGGCGACCTCTACCTCGAAGCCGAGGGCCTCGGCGCGGCCCTTGACGATCGCGATGGTCTGCGGGAGGCAGTCGGCGTCGAGGACAGTCTTGCCGTCGTGGGCCGTTTTGTTCTTGTTGGCGCGGCGCATCATCAGCACGGCCTCGGCCACGGCGGTGGCTTCGTCCAGCAGCGAGGCGTTCGCGATCGGGAGCCCGACGAGGTCCTGGACCATGGTCTGGAAGTTCAGCAGCGCCTCGAGCCGGCCCTGGGAGATTTCCGGCTGGTACGGCGTGTATGCCGTGTACCATGCCGGGGCCTCGAGGATGTTGCGGCGGATCACCGGAGGGGTGAGGGTGTCGTAGTAGCCCTGGCCGATCATCTGGACGGCCGTCTTGTTCTTCGCAGCGAGCTTGCGCAGTTCGGCGAGGACTTCGACCTCGCTGAGGGCTTCGGTGAGCCCCAGCGGGGCGTCCTGCCGGATGTCCTTCGGGACGGCGGTGTCCACGAGCGCATCGACGGTGTCGTAGCCGACAGCCTTCAACATGGCGTCGACGTCGGCCTGGCGGCGGGCGCCGATATGCCGGTCAACGAAGGACGTGGAGGCTGAGGTAACAGTCACAAGGAACTCCATAACTAAGGCGGCGCAGGGTACGCCGCATTGATTCGGGTTCCTCCCCGCTCTGTATTGGACCTGAGAGTTTCCGCGCAGCCGTGCTCTCGCATGGCTCCGCTTGCACCGTCGGTGAGCACAGCATGTCGATTAGACAGCCTGCTACTTTCCAGAGTTGCCTTGCCGCGGCGGTACATGGGCCTGAGAGATTCCTGGGGAGGGTTTGCTCCTACGGCGCCTGCTTGTACCTACTTGCAGAACTCTCCCGCCGCAGATCAAAGGCATATTCAATTGCTCGTGACCGCAGTCACAGCTCCCATTGTCCTACGCCGGGCCAGCGTCCGCAAACCAGCGACCGGGCGTCCGCGATAGTTACGCGAAGGGACCGCCGGCGGCCCGCGAAAGACGCTCCGCACCTCTGGCGAAAGATTCCAAACACTCCCGCACCTCCGGGGAAGATTGCCGAACCAGCTCAGCCGCGGAGCCGCTCGAGGGCGGTGAGCAGGCTTTCGACGTCGGGGCCGACCTCCGGGAGCGGCCCGCCCGGGCCGCGCGCCAACATGGCGTTGAAGTACAGCCCGTCCCCCATGTACAGGACGGGCTTGGCCATGGCGGGGCCGACGTCGGCGGCCAGCAGTTCCAGCCAGCTTGCCTGGACAGAGGCCATGCGGCGCAGGGTCTCCTCATGGGCCACTTCCGCCAGCCGGGTGGCGGCGACGAAGACACGGTCCAGCGGCGTGTCCGCCCAGACAGAGGACTTGATGAAGAACGCAGCGGCGCCCTCCGGCGCGGCGGCCATGGCGGCGAGGTCCTCGGCAAGCAGCCGGTCCAGCCGTTCCAGCAGGACGGAGATCATCGCTTCCTTGTTGGGGAAGTGGTACAGCAGCCCGCCCTTGGACACGCCGGCCAGCCGGGCGACGGCATCGAGCGTCGCGGCACGCTCGCCCTCTTCAATCAGGAGGGATTCGAACGCATCGAGGACGGCTTCGCGGGCGACGGGTTTTCTGGCCATGGTTCCTATCATGCCCCGCGGAGGGGGCCGTTACTCACACTATCCATTTCCTCACTATACCGTCCAGACGGTACAGTTATTGTCATGAGCAACACGCCCCTCACCCGCAGCAGCCCCGGCACCCTCAGCAATCACGCCGTCGGCACACCGTCAATCCAGGCACCGCGGGCACCGTGGCGCGACTGGCTGGCGCTGGCGCTGCTGATGTTCCCGGTGCTGCTCGTGGCCGTCGACAACACGGCCCTGACCTTCGCACTGCCGGCCATCGCACGGGGCCTGGACGCCTCCGGGGTGGAGCTGCTTTGGATTGTCGACGCCTACCCCCTGGTCCTGGCCGGCCTCCTCGTGGCGATGGGCAGCCTCGGTGACAGGATCGGCCGCCGCCGGCTGCTCTTCATCGGCAGCACCGGATTCGCTGCCGTCTCGGCCGTCACGGCCTTCGCCCCCAGCGCCGAGTGGCTGATTGCCGGCCGCGCGGGGCTGGGGTTCTTCGGCGCGATGCTGATGCCGTCCACCCTGTCCCTGATCCGCAACATCTTTCCCGAGCCGAACCGGCGGCGGCTGGCCGTGGCCATCTGGGCCGCCGGCTTCTCCGGAGGCGCAGCGCTGGGCCCGATCTTCGGAGGCTGGCTGGTGGAGCACTTCTGGTGGGGCGCTGTCCTGCTGGTTGCCGTGCCGATCATCATGCCGTTGCTGGCCCTCGGTCCGGCCCTGATCCCGGAATCCCGCGACCCGAACCCGGGACGGGTGGACATGCCCAGCATCATCCTGTCCCTGCTGGTGATGGTGCCGGTGGTTTACGGCATCAAGGTCCTGGCCACGCACGGCCTGGCTGCGGAAC
This sequence comes from Pseudarthrobacter kochi, assembly GCF_055412805.1. NCBI lineage: Bacteria > Bacillati > Actinomycetota > Actinomycetes > Micrococcales > Micrococcaceae > Pseudarthrobacter > Pseudarthrobacter kochi. The sequence goes on along the minus strand of NZ_JBVAYV010000009.1, from coordinate 44,874 downwards.
CGCTGGCGGCCATCACCTTTGGCCTGCTCATGGGGTATGTCTTCGTCCGGCGCCAGCGGCACCTTCTGGCGGCCAGCCTGTCACAGGGTACGGCCGGGGTGCGCAACCGTACCGCTCCCCTGCTGGACCTCAGCCTCTTCGGTAACCGGGTCTTCAGCACCGCCATCGTCGCGAACGTGCTGGCGCTGTTCTCCTTCAATGGCTTCATCCTGTTCCTCGCCCAGCACCTGCAGCTGATCGAAGGGCAGTCGCCCTCGGAATCCGGGGTCGCCATGGTCCCCGCCCTCATCGCCACCGTCCTGGCCGGCCTGCTGGTGGTGCCGCTGGTGAAAAAGGTCCGCCCTGGTTTCGTGGTCGCCGGCGGGTTGCTCCTGAGCGCCGCCGGCTACTTCCTGGTGGCCTTTGGCAACCATGGCAACGGTCCGGCGCTGCTGCTGGCGGCCCTGCTGGTGCTGTGCCTTGGCGTCGGCGCCGCGGAGACCATCTCCAACGACCTGATCCTCGGGGCAGCACCGGCGGAGAAGTCCGGGGCGGCGGCCGCGATTTCCGAGACCGGCTACGAAGTCGGTTCCCTTCTTGGCACCGCCATCCTGGGCTCCATCCTGACAGCCTCCTACCAGGGCAATCTCCGGCTCCCCGCCGGCGTCGCCGACTCGGCCCCGGCGGAGGTATCGGCGCAGGCCGGCGAGACGCTCGCCGGGGCCGTGGAGCTGGCGCAGGCCCTGCCGGGACCGCTGGCGGAGGCCGTGATGACGGCCGCCCGGACCGCTTTCGATTCCGGCGTGCACATCACGGCCACGATCGCCCTGGTGCTCATGGCAGGGGCGTCGGTTCTCGCCGCCGTCGTGCTCCGGAAGGTGCCGACCGCCAAATAGCCGGGAAGCGGTCGAGCAGGGACCCGGCGCGCGCCGAAGTCCGCTTAAATGCCAAGCGCCCGGCCACCGGTGGAAACCTGTGCCGGGCGCTTGGTGATGCCGGAACGCTACTTGCTGTCCGCAGTCGTGACACTGGCGTTGGCCCGCATGGTTTCCGCGTTGACCATCCAGGCGTACTGCTCAAACTTGGCAATGAACGCGTGCAGCAGGTCCGCCGTCGTGGGATCCTCTTCGTCCACCGCGTCGTGGACTTTGCGCATGGTGCCCACAGCGGCTTCGAGGGCCGCGACGATGCGCTCAATGGCGTCCTTGGTGTTAATCAGGCCACTCGGGAACTCGGCGAGCGAGGTGGACTTGGACACCGTGGAGCTGCGGCCATCCGGGAGGGCATGGAGGGCGCGCATGCGCTCCGCCAGGTCGTCCGCGAAGGCGCGGGCAGCATCGATTATTTCGTCCAGCTGCAGGTGGAGGTCCCGGAAGTTCGTTCCGACAATGTTCCAGTGCGCCTGCTTGCCTTGAACGTGGAGTTCGATCAGGTCCACGAGCACTGCCTGCAGGTTTGTCGTGAGGGTCGGTGAAGCTTTCATGCGTCCTCCTTATAGTCCGATACCGTGGCGCACGGGACTGCTGCGTCCGATACCGCTGGGTCCGATGCCTCCGACGCTACCGCAGGGCACTCCAGGACGGCGACGGTCCCGGGAGAATTTCTCGGTCAGCTTACTAAGTCGGCTTACTAAGGACGTCGGGGAGGTTCCGGGGCGGCTCAGACCGCCTCGTTGAGCACCGGCCCCTGCGGGAAGACGGCCCGCGTGATGCCGCCCGTGGTGGCCTCCGCCAACTGGGAAAGGTAGTCATTCCGGCGTTTCGGCGCGATCCGGGACTGGGGCTCGAAGCCCTGCCCGGGATCGTCCGTGTAGTGCGCGGTCAGGCCGTCCCGCATGAGCCGGATGGCTTCGGCCCGCTGCTGGGACACCGCTGCGTGGGTGGATCCGAGTTCGGCGGCCAGGTCTTTGACCGTCCTGTCGCCAAAGTAGATCTCCTCGACGACGTAGCGCATCCGCTCGGGGAGGGACTTCACCGCCGCGCGGAGGTACTGGAGCCGCTCGTCCGCGAGCACGGAGTGCTCCGGCGTCAGGGTTTCTGCGGCCAGCGTGTCAACAACAGCTTCATCCAGCGGCGTTAGGGTGCGGGAGGCGTCGGCGAGTGCTGCCTCGACGACGCTCTGCTGGACACCCAGTGCCGAGGCGATCTCATCAACGCTGGGGGTGCGTCCGAGGGCTGCGGCGAGGGTCTCCTGGACCGACATGGTTTCTTTGATCCGGCGGCGCGCCGAGCGGGTGGCCCAATCGCTCGCGCGCATCTCGTCCGCGAAGGCGCCAAGGATGCGCCGGCGCGCGAAAGCGCCGAACGGCACACCGAGGTCCGCGTCGAAGGAGTCGGCCGACGTGATCAGGGCAATGGCGCCGGCAGACGCCAAGTCATCGCGGGAAAGGTGTGACGCTTTCGAGCACAAGTCTGAGACGAGGTAGCCCACCAGCGGAAGATGCTGTGTGACCATCTCGTTGCGTTCCACGCGATTCAATAGAGTGTCCCCCCATGAGACAGGTTCCGGAAGCCTTAAAAAGCCGAGAGCCGCGCCCCTGAATGGGCCCCGTGCTCCCCCCATGGAAGTCGGTGTTCAAAACCCGGGCGCAGCACCCAAGACGAAACATATCACCTGAGCCACAACCTGCGTGTAACCTCAGGAAAAAGCTTGGCTGAAAATGCGCTAACGCTTCAAGGCCGGGACAGCAAGGGGAATGGGGCCCATGGGTGCAGGTGATCTTTCGGCGGCTCTCTGGCAGGAACGCCGCCAGCTGGAACTGCTGATATTCAGACTGGAAACACAGCGGCTCCATGTCCTGGCTGGAAACCTCCAGTGGCTCAGGTTTACGGCCGCCGAAGTGGAGGGCGTCCTCGAACGCCTCCGCTTCGAAGCCCTGGCCCGGAGTGTCGAATCGGCGGCGGTGGCGGCCGAATGGGGGCTGCCGGCGCAGGCCACGCTGGCCGAACTCGTCGCCGGGGCTCCCGCCGGTGCGTGGCCGGAGATGCTGCAAGACCATCTGGACGGTCTGCGCGCTTTGCTCGCGCAGCTCAGCGACGCAGCCCGCGCCAATGAGGACGCACTGCGCCACCTGGACTTTCCGGTACCGTCCGGGGCGTCCACAGCGCCAGGCGGCGACGCGAATGGCACCGTGTCCGTGCCCGCGGACACCAAACAGGTCCTTGATCAGCTGACGACGGCGGGGAACATTGAGCATGCCCTCGCGGTCACGCGGCGGACACCGCAGCCGCTCCTGACCCGATACCTCGACGGTAAACGCGACTGACCGGTCTCCCGCGCGGGGTTCAGTCCGGATCGGGGTTCAGTCCGTAAAAGAGGCTGGCTTCGTGGCCGGTGCCGGCAGCAGGAGACCCCGCAGCGCGTCTTCGGTGTCCGGGCCTGCTCCCGCGCCGGCTTCAGCGGCCGCCAGGTTCGCCGCTGCAATGGCCTCGATGACTTCCCGGCGCTGGATCGGAACACCCCGGGGGGCCTCAATGCCTATCCGAACACCGTCACCACGGCCTTCCAGAACCGTGATGACGATCCCGTCGCCGATCATGATCTGTTCGCCCGGCTTGCGTGTTAGTACCAGCATTCTCTCAATCTACCCTTCGCGGCGCGGCGCTGCCGACGAACCCGGCCGCCGGTGCGCGGACAATGCCCGCCATCTCAGGCCCTTGCCGGGCGGGCGGGGCCTGAGTCGATCCAGCCCACCGGCAGTCCCAGCGAGTTGACGGTTTCCGGCGTGGCGGTTTCCGCCGCACCGACGACCGCCACCGCGGTGATGTCCAGTTGCGCGGCGAGCACGCCTACCCAGCGCGCGGAGTCCTCCGGCTTGCGCCCAGCGTCGACCACTACCCAGACCTGGTCTGCGGACAGCGCAGCGACCGACTGGAGTCGGGCGAGGGCGTCGCGGGCCCTCCCCAGGCCGAAAGCCACCATCACGGTCTGGTCTGTCAGGACAGCGTGGGCGCGGGCCGCCGTCGCGCCCTGGCGCCCTTCCACGTGCAGATGGCCGTAAGCGGACAGCTTCCCCGCCGTGCGCACATCGGCGCCGCCGGCCGCCGTGGACATGGCCAGCGCGGTGTCCAGTGCGTCGTCGCCAAGCCCGACGAGGACCACGAGGTCACCGACTCCACTGAGCGGAACCGGGAGGGACGCGCGCGGCGCGGCGGGCTCGGACACTGGCGCCTCTGCCGCCGCCAGGTACACGCCCGCCGTCGGCTCCGACGCAGCCGCCGGGGCCGGGGCGGCTCCGGGTTCCTGCCGGTTGCGGTTGTTGGGAACGGCAGTGGCGCCGACCCCAGGGCCGCGCAGCCCGGCGCCGAGCTGTTCGAGCAGTTCGGCGAAGTCCGGGGATTCCGTGGAGAGTCCCGCGTTGCCGGGCCGGTGCAGGCTCAGTTCGGCCGCATCGGCTTCTTCGAGCAGGGCCGCGATCGCAGCGCCCTGCAACTCGTGGGCGGGCGCCGCCCCTGCGAGCGCGACTGCCGGAGCGACTGCTTCGGCAAGCACGTCCGGTTCCGGAACGACCTCGCCGGTGACGACCTCAAGACCCGTCACCACCTCGACGATCGCCTCGTAGCGGTCGCCGGCGAAAAGCCCGGCGATTCCGGGGCTGATGACGCGCTCCGCGGAGACGATGCGGGCGGCGGGGCCGTGCTGCAGTTCCGCCTTGCGGCGGATCTCCTCCAGCGAGGCGCCCTTAAGCCGAAAGCGGTTCTGCATGGCGAACGACTCCTACTGTTTCGATCCGGACGTTGGCCGACGTGACTTCGCGGTAGGAGAGCACCGGCACCGAGCCGGGCTGCGCCCCCACGAGCCGGTGGATGGCGGGGCGGAGCGCCGGTGCGCAGACCAGCACGGCCGGGCGGTTGGCTGCGGCCGCGGAGTCGACAGCGGCACGGACCGAGCGGAGCACGGCGTCCAGCCGGTCCTGGCCCATCACGATCTGGCTGCCGCCCTCGGCAGGGCGCATATCCTCGAGCATGTGTTGCTCCAGGAGCGGGTCGATCATGATCACGTTCAGCACCGGGCCGTCCATGAATTTGGCCGTCAGCGCCGGGCCCAGGGCCTGCCTCGCGGATTCGACCAGTGATTCCGGGTCGGTGGAGACCTTGGCGCGGAGCGTGAGCGCCTCGTAGATCCGGGCGAGGTCGTTGATTGGAACCTGCTCGTCCAGCAAGCCCTGGAGCACGCGCTGCAGCTCGGCCAGGGAGAGCAGCGCGGGCGTGAGTTCGTCGACGGCGGAGGGGCTCTGCTTCCGCACGCCCTCGGTGAGGACCCGCACGTCTTCGCGGGACAAGAGCCTGGCGGCGTTGGCCGTGACGATCGAGGACAGGTGGGTGACGAGGACCGAGACGCGGTCAATCACGGTGGCGCCGGTCATCTCCGCGTTGTGGCGCATTTCCGCCGGGATCCACTTGCCGGCCAGACCGAACACGGGCTCGATCATCGCGACACCGGGGAGCGAGTCGAGGCTGTCTCCCAGCGCCAGCATCTGGCCGCTGGGGGCAGTCCCGGCGCCTGCCTCGACGCCGGCGATCCGGATCGAGTAGCTCGCCGGCGGAAGATCCACGCTGTCCCGGGTGCGGACCGGCGGGATGACGAGGCCGAGCTCCATGGCGATTTTATGCCGCAGGGACCTCACCCGGGCCAGCAGGTCATCCGAGGCGCCGGAGACCATATCCACGAGGTCCGGGGCCAGCAGGATCTCCACCGGGTGGACGCGCATGTCCTCGAGGAGCTTCTCGTTGGGGTCCATTTCCGGGAAGTTCAGGGCGCTGGCCTCGGCATCGCGGGTCTTTTCCTCCTTCGCCTGCAGGGCGGCGACCCGGCGCGACGCGAACAGCAGGCCCGCCCCGACCAGAATGAACGGCAGCGGGGGCATGCCGGGGATCACTGCCATCGCGATCGCGGCGACGCCGGCGATCATGAGTGCGTTGGGCGACTGCATCAGCTGGGTGGACGCCGTGCGGCCCATGTCGGATTCCGAGTTCGAACGGGTCACGATCATGCCGGTGGAGACGGCCATCAGCAGGGCGGGGATCTGGGTGACGAGGCCGTCGCCCATGGTCAGGATGCCGTAGGTGCCGACGGCGTCGCCGATTTCCATGCCGCGCTGCAGCATGCCGATCGCGATGCCGCCGATGAAGTTGATGATGATGATGATCAGGCCGGCGATCGCGTCGCCCTTGACGAACTTCGACGCGCCGTCCATGGCGCCGTAGAAGTCGGCCTCGGCCGAGACCTCGGCGCGGCGTTCGCGGGCCTGGGTGTCCGTGATCAGCCCGGCGTTGAGGTCTGCGTCGATCGCCATCTGCTTGCCCGGCATCGCGTCGAGGGTGAAGCGGGCGCCCACTTCGGCCACCCGCTCCGCGCCCTTGGTGACCACCACGAACTGGATGACCACGAGGATGAGGAACACGACAGCGCCGATGATCATGGATCCGCCCACGGTCACCTTGCCGAAGGCTTCAATGACCTGGCCGGCGTACCCCTCCCCCAGCACCAGCCGGGTGGAGGCCACGTTCAGGCCCAGCCGGAACAGCGTGGCCACGAGCAGGAGCGACGGGAAAACGGAGAAGTCCAGCGGCTTCTTCACGAACATACTGGTCAGCAGCACCAGGAGCGCCAGCAGGATATTGCAGACGATGAGGACGTCCAGCAGCGGCGCGGGCACCGGAACAACCAGCAGCAGCACAATGCCGACGATGCCGATCGGCACAGTCAGCGGGGCGAGCTTCTTCATGGTGCGGTCCTTTCACAGACGCTGGTTCGGGCAGTGTTCATACGGCGGCCGCCATCCGGTGCATGCCACGGGCGGCTCCCCGCGCCTTGAGTGACATCACGAACGCAAGGACGCCGGCCACCGCACGGTAGAAGTCAACCGGGATCTCCTGGCCCAGCTCGCAGGCGCTGTGCAGGGCCCGGGTCAGCGGGATGTCCTGGACCATCGGGACGTCCTTGGCCTCAGCCTCTTCCCTGATCCTGGCCGCGATATGGCCCGAGCCCTTGGCCACCACGCGGGGCGCGGACTTTCCGGGTTCGTATTTGAGCGCCACCGCGAAGTGCGTCGGGTTGACCAGCACGACGTCGGCGTCCCCGATCGCCGCGATCATCCGGTTCCGGCTCATCGCCATCTGCCGGGCCCGCCGCTGGGAGCGGATCAGCGGGTCGCCTTCGCTGCTCTTGTTTTCGTCCTGGACTTCCTTCTTGGACATCCGGGTCTTTTTGCGGTTGCGGCGCATCACGACAAAGAAGTCAGCCGCCGCCAGGACGATACCGGCTGCCACGGCGAACTGGACCAGCGAGGCGATACCGCCGCCTGCGGCCTGCACGACCCCGGAAACGGGCATTCCTCCGGCTGTCAGCAGCACCGGTACCAGCCCTTGCACAACGCTGTAGAGGACCAGCCCCACGACGCTGGCCTTCAGTAGCGCCTTGACGCCGCCCCACACCGCCTGCATGCCGAACATCCGCTTCAGTCCGTCGAGAAGCTTGAAGTGCTCGAAGTCCAGCTTGAACTTCTTCAAGTGCACGCCGCCCTGGAGCGCGGCCCCGGCGAGAACCACGGTGAAAACCACCAGCAGCATGGGTCCGACGATCCCGGCGATGGCGGCGAGGCCGTCCTCCAGGGCCTTGACGGCCTTGCCCGGGTCCGGGGCTGCAACGATGCCGCGGACGCTGAAGAGCTGGTCCGTGGCGGCGTTGGAGGCGCGTTCCACGGTGGCCGGAATCATGATGGCGGCGGCGCCGACGCCGACCCAGGCGGTGAGGTCCTGGGAGCGGGAGAGCTGGCCCTTGGAGCGGACCTCCTTCATGCGTTTGTCGGTGGCTTGCTCGGTCTTTTCCTGTGAATCCGACATCAGCCCATCCCCAGTACCGTTTTGGCGGCCTGCCCGGCGAGGCTGGAGACGATCCTGGGCAGCGCCAGGAAGATGAACCCGGCAAGCATGAGGGTGAGCAGGATCTTGAGCGGGAAGCCCAGGGAGAAGGCGTTGAGCGCCGGGGCTACGCGGGTCAGCAGGCCGAGTCCGACGTCGGCGAGGAACAGGACCACCACGAGCGGTCCGGCAATCTGGACGGCGGCGAGGAACATGCCGGTGACCGCCGATGTCATGGCCTGGACCGGCTGGGCCAGATCGATGCCGCCGGCCAGCGGCAGGGCACCAAAGCTGCCGGTGAGTCCGGTGATGACGAGTTGATAGCCGTCGGAGGAGAACAGCAGCGCCAGCGCCGCCATCTGCAACAGCCTCGTGAATTGTGCGCCGTTGACATTCATCTGGGGGTCAAAAGCCTGGGCCATCTGAAAGCCGCTGAAGAGGTCTATCAGGCTGCCTGCGGACTGGACGGCGGAGAAGATCACGAGGACCAGGAAGCCCAGGGCCAGCCCGGTCACGAGCTCCAGCACGACCCCGGTGAGGAAGCCGGCCGTGTCGCGAGCCGTGTACCCGGCGGAGACCCGCTGGGACACGGCAAGGCCGAGCCCGAGCCCGAGCATGGCTTTGACGCGGCCAGGGAACGCCTGGTGGGCGAAAGGCGGTGCCACGATCAGGAATGCCGTCATCCTGACGGTGGCCAGCAGGAGCGCTTCCAGCCACGTCGGGTCGATCGGGATGCCCACCTCACAAGCCTCCGAGCAGCGACGGGATCTTGGCGAAGAGGTCGTTGGTGAAGGCAACCATCTCCGAGATCATCCAGTGGCCGCAGATCAGCAGGGCGACTGCCACGGCCGCGGCTTTGGGCACGAACGACAGGGTGGCTTCCTGCAGCTGGGTAATGGATTGCAGCAGGGCGATGGCCAGCCCGACCACGAGGGCTGTCACCAGGACGGGGGCGGAGAGCTTGGCCGCGACGATCATGGCCTGGAGGCAGATGTCCAGGACGGCGTTGGCGTTCATCCGGTGGCCGCATAGCTTTGAATGAGTGAGGTGATGATCAGGCCCCAGCCGTCCACCAGGACGAACAGCAGGATCTTGAAGGGCAGCGAGATCATCACCGGCGGGAGCATCATCATGCCCATGGACATGAGGGCGGCGGAGACCACGAGGTCGATCACGAGGAACGGGATGAAGATCACGAAGCCGATGATGAACGCGGCGCGGAGTTCCGAAATCATGAACGCGGGAATGAGGGTCTGCAGGGGCACGGCCTCGGGCGTGGCCGGGTTTTCCGCAGCGGCGGCCCGGGACATCAGGGCGATGTCCTCTTCCCTGGTGTGGGCCAGCATGAAGTGCTGCAGCGGGCCGCCGGCAGCGCCGACGGCGCCGTTAAAGTCCAGGGTGCCGTTGAGGTAGGGCTGGATGCCGATGGTGTTCATCTCGTTGATGACCGGCCACATGACGAAGATCGAGAGGAACAGGGCCAGCCCGGCGAGCACCTGGTTCGGCGGGATGGACGGCAGCGACAGGGCGTTGCGGGTCATCGCGAGGACCACGAAGATCTTGGTGAAGGACGTCATCATCAGCAGCAGCGCCGGCGCCACCGACAGCAGGGTGATGCCGATCAGGGTCAGGACCGCCGTCGACGGTTTGCCGTCGAGTCCGTTGATCTCGATGTTAACGCTGCCGCCACCGGGGTTTGCCGGATCTGTCGGGGCGACCGGCGGGGTGGGGTCGATGGGGGCTGCCTGGCCGGCCGAGGCGGTCAGCCAGAGCAGCAGCACCGCGAACAGGACGGCGGCGAGGCCCAGCACCATTGCCCTGGCGGTCAGGGCAGCGCCCGCGGGGACAGTTGCCGCGCGGTTTGCGCCAGGCCGGATCAGCTCAGCGCCGGGGGCGGCCGGGAGTGCGGAGGCGGAACGGAAAGTCAGCGAGCGGATCAATTGCGGCGCCCGCTCCTGAGAGCGGCAGCGGCCTGCTTCCACGTGGAGCCGGCCAGGATTGACCCGTGCAGGGGCGGATGGCCGGCCGCGCCGGAGTTGTTGCCACGCAGCGCGGGCCCCCGCGCGTGGGAGTCCCGGTGCAGGGTGCTGCGGCGGGGCAGCGGGGCGTTCGCGGGGCTGGAGTCGGCAGCGTCCACGCTGTCCTCGGAGAGTTCCTCGAAGCCGGCCTGCCGGCCGGGCAGCGGGCCGAAGCCGGACAGGATCCGGGCAAATTCGCCGGCTCCGCGGCGGGTTTCGGGGACGGCGGCTTCCTCGGCTTCGGCCGGGATGTCACCGGTGTGCAGGACGTTGACGGCGTGTTCTGTGACGCCAAGGAGGAATCGCTGCCCCGAGGCGTCGACAACCACGACGGAAGCTTTCTGGCCGACGCTCTGCCGGCTGACAATGGTCAGTGCGCGGTCGGCCCGGCGCCGTCCGGTGCCCTTGCCGAGCCGTCGTTGCAGGAGCCACATGAGGCCCAGCACCGCGCCCAGGGCCACGAATACCCGCAGCCCGAGGATCAGTGCGTCCATTCAGCTAAGTCCCTCGGCAACATCGAGGATGCGGGTAATCCGGACGGCGTAGTCCTGGTCCAGGACCACCACTTCGCCGTGGGCGATCAGCCGCCCGTTCAGCAGGACGTCCGCCGGGGCGCCGGCGGAGCGGTCGAGTTCGATGATCTTGCCCGGTTCGAGCGAGAGCACGTCGCGCACCGACATGCGGGTGCGGCCGATCTCCACGGTGAGGGCCATTTCGATGTTGTTGATCCGGCCGAGCCGGCCGGCTACGGCCCCGCCGCCGGCGAACACGTCGCCGTCGCGGTCCTGGCTGGTGTTGTGTTCGCGGAGGCGGACGGCGAACCAGGCGGCGGCGTTGACGCCGTCGGAGAGTTCGAAGACCGCGGTGTCGGGGTCCGAGAGCAGGCCGGAGGCGTCGGACTCGCGCAGGTCGCTCAGGACTCCGGCGCCGAACACCGAGCTGGCGCTTTCCATCGCAGGGCGCAGCACGTCCGTCACCGAGACGACGCCGGGCTGGGCTCCCGCCATGCCGCCGGCGGCTTCGTCGAGGAAGGTGCGGTCGCTCAGCATCAGCGCGAGGTCTGCGGTGACGGAGCCGACGAACGTGGCGGTGACGGCCTGGCGGGCGTAGGCCGCGGCGGCGCGGGCCGGCACGAGGGCCAGCACTTTGAGCGCCACCGGGCTCGGCAGTTCTTCAACGAGCCGTTCCGCCGACGATTCGTGCCTGGTCAGGGTGATGCTCATCGGTGATTCTCCTCGATTGTGACAATGACTGCGGCCGCGCGGGACCCGTTGCGGGCCGGGGCGGCCGTGGCGAGCCGGGTGCCGTCCAGGGTGAGGTCAAACGGCCGGTTCTCCAGGTGCGGCAGGGTCAGGACGTCTCCCACTGCGAGGCCCAGGACCTGGCTGGGGGTGACAAACGACGTCGAGAGCCGCACCGAGAGTTCCACCGGAACCCGTTCCAGCTGGGCGCTGACACGCGCGGCGGCGTCCCCCCGGTTGTCGGTGGGGTTGACCTTCTTGAGCCGTCCCAGCAGGAGTGCTGCGGGGACGCCCAGGGTGGCGGGGGCGCTCATGTCGCCGACGTTGATGGTGAACGCCGCGACGATCATCAGTTCGCTGGGGGCTGCGGCCTGGGCGAACTGGGAGTTGTACTGGATGGTGTCCACCCGGACGGTTTCGCTCAGCAGCGGCCCCAGGGAATAGCCGAGGTCTTCGAGCGCCTCATCCATGAGCCCCTTGACCAGGGCCTGTTCAATCTGGGTGAACTTGCGGTCCGGCATGGGCGCATCGTTGGAGGCGCCGAGCATGCGGTTCACCCAGCCGAGGGCGGCGGGGGCGGGGAACTGCACCACGAGCTTGGAATCGTGTCCCTCGACGGTGCAGAGCACCATGGCGGTGACCGCGGGCAGGGAGGCTGCGTACTCGTCGTAGCTGAGCATGCTGACGTCTTCGAGCCGCACCACGGACTTGACGCGGACCTTCGCGGTCAGCTGGGTTCCCCACTGGCGGGCGAAGGTTTCAAAGGCGAGTTCCAGGACGCGGCTGTGTTCCCGGGCGAGCGTCGCGGGACGCCGGAAGTCGTAGACGCTGACCGCCCGTTCCCGTGCCACTTCCCGCTCATCCAAAACACTCACGGTTGCCACTATCGGCAGGGGATCCGCAGCGGTAAGCAGTCCGCCGCATGGAATCCGCCGGGGCTTAAACAGCTATTTCCCGCTGTGTTTCAGCACTTCCGGAATCAGTGCCCGGACGACGTCGGGCTGGTCCGAGATGATCACGATGTCCACCCGGCGGTTTCGCTCCATGAGCTCGGGGGTGGAGTCGTCGTTGACCTGCCGCGCGGAGCCGAAGGCGACGGCGCCGATGGTTGCCGGCGCGATCCCGCCGCGGTCCACCATGTAGCGCAGGACGTTGACGGCCCGGGCCGAGGACAACTCCCAGGTGGACGGGTAGGCGGTGATGCCGTTGGCAGCGTGGCCTTCGACCATGATCTCCAGGGACGCCGGGCCGAGGATCGGAGAGATGATTGTCAGGACCTGGGCCGCCCGATCGGTCAGTTCCGGCCGGTCAGGCGCGAAGAAGGTCTGGGAACCGATCAGTTTGACCGTAAGTCCGCGCTGGTCGATCTGGAATTCAACGTTCTCGCTGAGCCCGGCGGCCGCCAGGCCTGCCTTCATCTGCGCTTCGAGGGCACGCAGCCGGTCAACTTCCTTCAGGGCCGCTTCGAGGGCGTCGGGTGCTGCCGGCGAACCCGCGGATTGGAGCGCGGCGAACGCCTCCAGGTTTTTGTCCGCAAGTTCGGGCGGGACCACTGTGCCCTCTGCCGTGTCCACTGTCTCGCTCGCAACCGCCCCAAAGCCGGTGGCGAGGGAATTGCGCAGCTTCTCGAACTTGTTCGCGTCGACTGTGGACATGGCGTAGAGGACGATGAACAGGCACATGAGCACCGTGACCATGTCCATATAGGACGCCATCCAGCGTTCGTCGACGTGGTGTTCTTCGGGTTTCTTGCGGGGGCGACGGCGGCCGCTCACGCCGCGGTGTCCATCGTTCCGGCGTCGCCGTTGGCGGCCTTCCGGCCGCTTCCGGAACTCTTGAGCTGGTGCTCGGGAACCATGGAGCGGAGCCTCTCGGCGAGCAACAGCGGCTGCGCGCCGGACTGCACGGCGAGCATGCCCTCCATCAGCAGCGTCCGGCGTTCGATGTCCAGTTCGGACAGCCGGGCCAGGCGCGAACTGAACGGGAGCCAGATGAAGTTGGCGGACAGCAGGCCCCAGAGAGTGGCAACGAAGGCCGCCGCAATCATGTGCCCCAGCTCATCCGGCTGGGACAGGTTTTCCAGCACGTGGGTCAGGGACACCACGGTTCCGACGATGCCGACGGTGGGGGCGTAGCCGCCGAGGGACGCGAAGAACTTCGACGAGGCGTGATCGCTGCGGGATTTCGTATCGATCTCGTCCTCCATCTGCATCCGGAGGTCCTCGGCGTCGGTCCCGTCGGCAATGTTCTGCAGCGCCCGGGCCAGGAAAGGATCGTTGACGCCGGCGGCCTCTTCCTCCAGGGAGAGCAGCCCCTCGCTGCGGGCCTTTTCGGCGAAGCGCACCATCTGGTCGATGCTGTCCTGCGGTTTTGCCGTTTTACCGAGGAACATTCCCGGCACGGATTTGAATGCCTGGAGGACGTCCTTGAGGGTGTTTCCGGCCAGTCCGATGGCCAGGGTGGCCCCGAAAACGAGGATCATGGGTGCCGGCAGCACGAGCGAGCTGAGGCTGCCACCCTCGAGAAGGACCATAACGATGAGGGAGCCAAAGGCGAGAAGCAGTCCGATGACTGTTGCGGGATCCATGGATTACTTTCTTGGTGGTTCAGGTGCTGGGCGGCGGCCGTCGCCCACGGTGTCCGACGGCGGGACGAGGCTCAGGGGGTATCCGGTCACCGCGGGAAAGTCCCGCGCTTTACTCAGGACGTAGGCCCGGTAGTCGGCAATGAGTTCAACCACTTCGGCGAGGCTTTCCAGCACCACGTACGCGGCACCGTCGAGGGTCACCAGATGGGTGTCCGGGCTCTCGTGGATACGCTCGATCAGATCCGGATTAACCGCGAAACGCGTTCCGTTGAGGCGAGTGACAACGATCATGGGCCGATTCTGCTTTGTTATTGGGGGCGGTGTTCTTTTACCTACTGTCGGCATTCCCGCCACATCCGTTAGGCGCACGCCCTTTGCGCCGCTTCGAAGCGCGACGCAGGCCCGTAATTCGCATCACAGCCCGGCCTGATGGCTACAGTAGGCTGTCGGTACCATCGCGGCGCGGATGTTCAAGCCGACATTAGACTTAATGATTCTTGGGGGCGTCTCCGTGGTACTGCAGTGGCTTCGTGCGATCGGCAGTTTCATTCCCCAGGGCGCTAATCTTCCGGAGCGCGCATGGGCCTTTCGTCACCGGATGATCGTCGCGTTCGCGCTGGCCTCATCCCTGGCGGTTACGGTCTTCGCGCTGTGCCAGGGCATCGAACCGGGCCACGCGCTCCTGCAGGGGGCCGCGCCGGCTGTTTTAGCGGCGGCTGGCTGGAAAGCCCCTGCCGGCCGCCGGCTCCGGGCATCCCTGACCTCGGTGGCCCTGATGGCGGCTGCGGCCATGGCCGTCCACACGTCCGGCACCATCGAAGCGCACTTCCTGTTCTTCATCATGGTGCCGGTTGTGGCCCTTTATGAGGACTGGACCCCGTTAGCGGCGAGTGCGGCGGTGGTATTCGCCCACCACGGCATTCTGGGCATCGTGGCACCCCGGCACCTGTACAACCATCCCGCTGCGCTGCAGGATCCCCTGACGTGGGGGCTCATCCACGGTGCCCTCTTCCTCGCCATCTGCGTCACCAGCATTCTGCACTGGACCATCCACGAACGGGCCCGGGCCGAGGAGACCGTACTGCTGGACCGGCTTGCAAGCCAGGCCCGCCACGACCCGTTGACCGGGCTGGCCAACCGGACCCTGCTGCACGAGCGGCTCCGCGCGGCACGGGACGCCAGCGTGCAGCGGGGTGAACCGCTGCTGGTGCTCTCGGTAGACATCGACGGATTCAAACCGGTGAACGATTCCTACGGTCATGCCGCCGGCGATGCCCTGCTGCTCGAACTGGCCCGCCGGATTCAGGCCTGCACCCGGTCCGGGGACACCGCCGCGCGGACCGGTGGCGACGAATTCACCCTCCTGCTTCCAGGCTCGGGAGCCGGGGTGGCAGCGGGCATGGCCAGGCGCATCATGGACGCCGTGGCGGAACCGGTCCAGGTCGCGGGGAAAGAACTGCGCATGACGGCGAGTGTGGGGATTGCGCTCGGCTCCGGGTCAGGTTCCAGGGCGGAGAAAATCGAAGACCTGCTGGAGTGGGCCGACCAAGCGATGTACGCGGCCAAACGCGCCGGAAGGGGCCGGTACGTGATGTATGACGGGCTGCCGTCTTCCGACGCTGAGTGGACCCTGCCCGTCCGTCCGGGCCAGGCGCGGTCCTGGGCTGCCTACACACGAACCCTGCGGGACGCGATCGCGTCGGCCAAGCGCCAGGGCAGCTTGCCACAGCAGACCCGCGGGCCGGAGACGGCACGACGGACCCTGGAATCCTTGCTGGCAGCAATCGATCAGTTGCCCGCCGCGGCGGATCCGGTCGGGATGCTCCTGCCGGAGCGGACCGCCCTCCAGGAGTTCGTCTTCCACCACGAGTTGGTCCAGCAGTGGACCGACTCGCTGACGCGGCAGGGAATCATCAGCGTGCCCCGCCCCACGGAGGCAACGGCCTTCTGGCAAGCCCTACGCCGGACGGTGACGGACCCGGAGAGCGGTAATGCTGCAGGGACCGGGACCGTGGGCGCTACCACTGCGATCAGCTGACCCATTTGTCAAGTCCTTTGCTATAGTGGCGCTCGGCTGAGCATCCGCTCGTCGACAAAGGCAAACCCGGTGCGAGCCGGGGACGCAAAGCCACGGGGCCCATGCGGTCAGCCGGGCTGCCGAACAGCAAAGGTCGCCGGTATGCTCCCGATTCACCCAGCCCTGCTCCATGCCCGATATGTCGCTTCGAGAGCAGCTGGAAGTCACTTTCCCAGACTCCCACAGTCCTGACCGCAGCGGGTCGTGGCGTCCTCCCGGACGCCCGTTGGATCATGCTGCCTTGCTAAGCGAGGCCCACCCCACTTCGCATCTGAAGGTTTTATGCAATCTACGTTGAATCCGGACTATTGGGGCGCCACAAGGCGGCCGCGGCCGACGTCGCGCCGTTCAGCCACGGGGAAGGAATAGACCACTGAAGGAGGGAACATTGTGACTGCTTCCAGCACCGTCCTTTGGACAATGCTGACGGATGCTGCCACAGCATTCCGCCTTGTCCGTGGTGCCGCCGGGGAAGCCGGATTCCCGACCGAATCCCATAACGCGAATGAAGTGTTCGTCGACATACCTCGTTCCCTGCGACGTCGGCGGCGGGCTTCACGGCTGACGGGCTCGGCGTCCCCTGCAGGACGTCGGACCGAAATCGTCTGGACATCGGCAGATCCCCGCTCGGACTTCTATGAACATTTGCTCGGCATTGAGGAGAATCTCCCAGCTGGATTCATGTACCACCACGGCCTATCCAATGCCGCCGACAGGGCCGGCCTCCCGTTCTCCGGAACAAGATCCACGCGAGATGTTGTACGCCACCTGCACCGAAACGAACTGGTCCGGGCCGCCGGGCAAGGGCACCTCAACGATCAACCAGGCTTCGTCGTACTCACGGACGAGCGATTCCTTTTCGTGACGAATCACATTGCCCGGTCGGAACTGGTCATGGACATACCCTGTTCCTCAGCTGTGGCGCTCTCTCTCGGCAAGCGAGTTTCCGGCGAGACTCTCACAATCTCAGTGGAGGGAAGGACCGTGGACATTTCGCGTTTGGGCCACGGGGAAGGTCACGGCATCGCTACCAGCTTCAGGAAGGCCCTCTTGGAGCGAGCACGCGCCAACCCGCTCCACGACAGTGACCATAGCCTCCCCCGGGGTTCAACCGGGACACAATCACTTATTCCGGAACCTTAGCGCTTGAGGTTGCCGAGCTCCTGGAGCACCTCGTCCGAGGTGGTGATGATTCGTGCGTTGGCCTGGAAGCCGCGCTGGGCGACGATCAGGTTGGTGAATTCCTGGGACAGGTCCACGTTGGACATCTCCAGCGAGCCACCGGAAAGGGTGCCGATGCCGGCGTCGCCCGCTCCGCCGAGCTGCACGCCGCCGGAGTTGGCGGTGGCAACGTAGGACGAACCGCCCGCCTTCTCCAGACCGGAGGGGTTGGTGAACTTTGCCAGCGCGATCTTCGCGAGGACCTGCTTGACGCCGTTGCTGAAGGAACCGATCACGGAGCCGTCGTTTCCGAGGGTGTAGGACTCCAGCTTCCCGGCAGCGGAACCGTTCTGGCCGCTGATGGCGAGTGAGGTCAGCCCCGCGTAGGACGTGACAGTTGAGAGGTTGACGGTGATGGTTCCGCCGCTAACCGTGACCGGGTTCCCCGAGGTCAGCATTCCGCTGCCGTCGAATACCAGAGAACCGTCGATTGTCGCCCCGCCATTAGTCGACACATCCCACCCGGCAAGTGTCTTGCTGAAGGTGAGAGCCAAATTCTTCTCTGCGCCCTGGGCGTCGTAGGTCTTGACGACGCGCTCAAGCTTTGTGCCGTTCACGGCGTCGCTGGGCAGGTTGCCGTCCACCGCCACCGTAGAGGTTTTGTTTGCGGGAACCAGGGTGTTCGAGTTCAGGGTAATGCCGCCGACCGGACCGCCGGTGTTGACCACGCCGCCGACGGCGGTCCAGCCCTGCAGGATGCCGCCGTCGGGGCTGACCAGCTGGCCGGCGGCGTCGGGGTTGAAGGCACCCGCGCGGGTGAAGAGCTGCTGGCCGCCCTTGCTCGTGACGAAGAAGCCGTCGCCGGAGATCATCATGTCCGTGGCGCGTCCGGTGCTCTGCGAGGAGCCCTGGGCGAAGTTGGTGCTGACGCCGGCAACCCGGACGCCAAGGCCGATCTGGGCCGGGTTGCTGCCGCCGGTCTCGCCCTGCGGCGCGGAGGCCCCCTGGGTCATCTGGGACAGCGTGTCCTGGAACTGGGTGGAGGAAGCCTTGAAGCCCGCCGTGTTGACGTTGGCGATGTTGTTACCGGTGACGTCCAGCATGGTCTGGTGGGCGCGAAGGCCGGAGATTCCGGAGTACAGCGAGCGGAGCATGGGAACTGCCTTTCTGCGGGTGGAAAACTGGTCAGGAAGCGGCCGGAGCGGTGAGCCCGGTGATGGAGTCGAGGGGGATGGAGAGCTCGCCGACCTTGACGGTCGGAACAGCTCCGGAATATGACACGGAACTGGCGATGCCCGTGCCGGTGGTGCCGTCACCGAGCGTGTAGCCGACGGAATGGCCGATCAGCTGGGCCGCGGCCTGCCGCATCTGCAGGGAGAACCCTTCCTTGCTGTTGGTGGTCAGTTCCTGCATCTTCTCCATCATGGAGAGCTGGATGGTCTGGCTCATCATCTGGTTGGTGTCCATGGGGGCGCTCGGGTTCTGGTTCTTGAGCTGGGCCACCAGGAGGGACATAAAGACCTCCGAGTCCATGGCCTGCACGGGCGCCCGCACGGCAGCAGCCTGCGGGGTCTCCCCCGCAGCCGTGACCGGCGATGAAGCGATGGGCTGGATCGTCATGTGTCGCGTTCCTTCGTGTCAGACAAGAATGTCGAGGGTGGTTTGGGGGCCGTTCAGGATCCGGGCGGTGCGCAGGGCGTCACTGTCGGCCAGGGCGTCCCAGCGGTGGCCGGGGCGCGGATCACCCGGGCCGTGGCGGTTGCCCGGACCGGAGCCGGAGTCCCGCCCGGCGCCTTGCCCGTCCGGGTCCGGGCCGGTTCCTTCCCGGGCCGTGTTTCCCGGGCCGTTGTGCTCGGAGACGTCGAGGCTGGCCCCGAAGCCGGCATCGGCGAGTTCCTTACGGAGTTCCGGCAGGATCCCGCGGATCGCCTCGCGTCCGGCGTCTCCTGGGGCGAAGAGCTCGATCCGGACTCCCGCGGCGTCGATGTGCGCCCGGACCGTCATGGGGCCCAAGTCCTCGGGGTTCACCTGCAGGGTCATGATGTGTTGCCCGTGCGGAGCCCCCGCCAACGTGAAGAGGGGCTTAGCAAGCTGCGGCTGGAGCGTGGCGGCAGGCTGGGTCGTTGCCTGGGTGGCCGGCTGCGGGGCAGGCGCGCCCGCCGCCGCCGTCGTCGGCTGGTTTGCCGGCGGCGTGGCGGCCGCTGCCACGCCGGCCGCTGCCAGGGCGTCCGCGGGTGCAGCGGCGGGTGTGTTCTCGGTACGGGCGGGGCCGGAAGCCTTCCCCTCGGCCGTCGCGACGGCGGCGAACCCGGTAGCGGCGCCGACGGCCGCCACGGCGGCCACGGCGGGAGCCGGCGCTGCCGGAGCTACTGGCGACGACGGTGCCGCTGCCGTTGCAGCAGCAACGCCCTGTGAAGGCGCGTCGCCAGGGATAGCAGTGGAAGCTGCGCTCTGGAGACCGTTCGCGGGCGTCCCGAGCGGAGCGGCGGTACCTGGTGCCGGCCGCTGAGCGCCGGACGGCTGTGCGGCGGACTGCTGTGCCGCGGCGGCGTGGGCAGTGGCCGCACTTCCGGGCTGCATGCCAGGGACCTGTTCGGCCGCGGCTGCCGCCGCGTTCGTCGGTTGCGGAGCCACCGCAGCCGGGGTGGTTCCGGTCCGGAGTGCTCCGGGGATTGCGAGGCGGGGATCTGGTCCGGGCGTTTCTGCCACACCGGCCACACCGGCCGAAGCGGCTGCGGCGGTCGCTGAAAGCTCGTGGGCGCCGGTGACTGGAAGGGTAAGTGCCGCTGCCAAAACGTTCTGCTCAGTGCCCTGGATGCTGGCGGTCACCTGCGCGGCGCCGGAACGGCTGTCGGCAGACTGCGCAGCGCCCTCGTCCGGCTGTGCAGAATCGGCGTCGGCGGTCGTAGAGGCGTCACGTGCGGGGTCGGCGTCGGGCGTCTTGCCCGGAAGGACGCTGTGGACGTCGTTGAGGACGGCGTCGAAGGAGCCCGCGTCCGGATTCGCTGGCTCGGACCGCGGCCGTACGCCCTGCTGGGGACCCCTGGCCTGGACGGGCGAGGTCAGCGCGGCTGAAAGATCCATGCCTTTCATGAGGCCCCTCCTGCCGGCACCATCCGCCGGATGGACGTCAGGTTGGAATACTGCTCCCAGGCGTCGCGGATCTGGATGGTCTTGCCGGGGACCGGCGCGTCAATGGCCTTGCCGTTGCCCAGGTAGATGGAGATGTGGTCGCCGCCGAAGCTCACCAGCAGGTCGCCTGGCTTCGCCTCGGCCAGGGACGCCACCGGCGTGCCCTGGCGCATCTGGTCGCTCACGACGCGGGGAATCTCAATGCCGAGGTCCTTGAACACCCGCTGGGTGAAGCCGGAGCAGTCCATCCCGGTGGCGGGGTTGGTTCCGCCCCAGACGTAGGGCACGCCGATGTACTTCTTCGCCATGGCGACGACGTCGGTCCCTGTTGCGGCGCCGGCCGCGGGTACGGTGCCGGGCGCGGTGAGGCCCTTGAGCGCGCTGACCGCCGTCGTGCTTCCCAGCCCCAGGCTGTTGGCGAGCGAGGAGATGTCGGTTCCCGCGGTCCCGCCCAGTGCGGCGGTCAACGCCTCGGTGAAGGATGCCGCGTCGCCGCTCCCGGTGCCCGTGGCCAGGGATGTTGCCGCCGCCGATTTCATGGCGGCGATATTGGTCTCGGCTGTCGTGGGGCGGGTGAGCTCGGTGATCATCGACTGGATGCCCTGCATCCGGCCGATTGCCTCGGTCATGCTCATGACCTCACCTCCTGCTCTTCGCGGTGCCAGACGGTGGAGGCGATCTCGTCCAGGGTCGATTGTTCGGCACGCAGGTCCGCGGTGTGGACCTCTTCGTCGTGGCGGGCCTGCAGCTTCTCCAGGCCGACGGAACGGGTGCGGGCGGCGATGAACTCCTCGCGTGCGGTGGCTTCGTCGGTCTCCGCGATCCTCGAAAGGGTCTGCAGGTCCGCGAGCATGCTGTGGGATGAGGACCGCGCTGCGGCGACGGCCCGCAGGGAGGCGGAGCTGGAGATCGGCGCATCGCCAGAGGCCAGGTCGCGGCGTGCAGCGGCTTCCCGGGCCCGCACGGAGCTGGAACGGGAGCGGGCGCTGGCCAGTCCGGTGGCTGCCTGGTCCTGCTGGATCTGGCGCAGGCGCAGGAGCCCTGCCAGTGAGAATTGGCGGTTCATGCTGCTGCTCCCAGGATCGAGGTGAGGTGGTTGAGCCGTTGCCAGGACTCGGGGTGGGCCGTTGATTCGTCCATCGGCTGCTGCAGGAAGGTGCTGACGTCCTGTTCGTGGTTCAGGGCCGCATCGACCAGCGGGTTGGTGCCTGCCTGGTAGGCGCCGACGTCGATCAGGTCCTGTGCGGCCTTGCGGGCTGCCAGAACGCGCCGCAACGTGGCCGCCGCTTCGAGGTGCGGGCGGGAATTGACCTTGGTGGCAACTCGGGACACCGAGCCGAGCACGTCCACCGAGGGGAAATGCCCGGTGACGGCCAGTTTCCGGTCCAGGACGACGTGGCCGTCGAGGATCGAACGGGCTGCGTCGGCAATCGGTTCGTTGTGGTCGTCGCCGTCGACCAGCACCGTGTAGATGCCGGTGACTGAGCCGGTCTCGGCCGTGCCGGCACGCTCCAGCAGCCGGGCCAGGATGGAAAAGGTCGACGGCGGGTAGCCGCGGGTGGCGGGCGGCTCGCCGGCGGAGAGGCCGATCTCGCGCTGGGCCATCGCCACCCGGGTCAGGGAATCCATCATCAGGACCACGTCCTGGCCCTTGTCCCGGAAGGATTCGGCGATCCGGGTCGCGGTGAACGCTGCACGCATGCGCATCAGGGCCGGTTCGTCGGAGGTGGCGACCACAACGACGGAACGCGCCAGCCCGACAGGGCCGAGGTCGTCCTCGAGGAACTCACGGACTTCACGGCCGCGCTCCCCCACGAGGGCGATCACCGAGACCTCCGCGTCCGTGCCGCGGGCGATCATGGAGAGCAGGGACGACTTTCCGACGCCGGAACCGGCGAAGAGTCCCATGCGCTGGCCCTTGCCGAACGTGGTCATCGTGTCCAGCACCCGGACGCCGGTCTGCAGGGCGGTGTCGATACGGGCGCGTTTCATGGCATTCGGGGCTTCGTTGTCGATGGGCACGCGGGGGCCGCTGTTGAGAGGACCCTTGCCGTCGATCGGCCGGCCCAGGCCGTCAATGACCCGGCCGAAGAGTCCGGCCCCTGTGGGGACCATGACTGCGCCGCCCTTGGCCCGGACGGGATCGCCGGCCGCCACGCCGGCCAGCCGGCCCAGCGGCATACAGCGCACCGAGCTGTCCAGTGCGGCGACCACCTCGGCGTCCAGTCCAGGGTTCGAGCCCACGGTCACCAGGTCGCCCAGGGCGCAGTCGAGTCCGGACACTTCAAGGCCCAGCCCCATGACCGAGGTCACGACGCCGACCCGCTGCGGGGCGGCGGCACGCAGTGCCGCGGCGTAGTCCGCGCCCATGGGACGCCACTCGGCGATCACCGCTGGTCCCCCGGCGCATTCGCTCCCCGGCCCTGGTCGCCCAGAAGCGCTTCGCGGGCCCGCGCCAGGGCGCTGCCGAGGCTCGCGTCGAGCCAGCCCTGCTGGTATTCGACCCTGGCGTCGCCGCGGTTGAGCGACGCGTCCGCGTGCAGCGGCAGGCCAGCCGGCAGGTCCTGGCCTTCCTTGGCGAGAACCTCGATGTCGGCCGGGTTCAGCCGGATGGCCAGCACTGTGGCGGCGTCGTTTCCGGACAGGGCCCGGTCCAGCGCGGCGCGGGCCGTCCTGGTGCCGTGCGCCAGTTCGTAGCCCAGGATGGCCTCGGCGAGTTCCAGGGCGGTCCGGGCGAGGACCTCCTCGGCGTCGTGCAGGGCCTGGACGTTCCGGTGCGCGAAGTCCGTGCGGGCCACGGCGAGGGCCCGGACCGCACGGTCGAGGTCCTGCTGCCCGGAGGCGAGCGTGGCGGCCTGCTCGGCTGCCATGCGGTCCCGCCAGCGGCGCTGTTCCTTGGCCGCGGCACGGACGCCGGCGGCGTAGCCGGCAGCGTGCCCTTCGGTGTAGCCTGCCTGTTCGCTGGCAGGTCCGCTCGCGCGCAGCGAGGGGAAGATGATCCGGGCCGGGCCGCTGTCGGTGGCGGTCCCGTCAGTAGACATAGTCTTCTTCGTCCCCGCGCTGGATCGTGATCTGGCCGTCGGCCTCAAGTTCGCGGATGGAGCGGACCACGGCGGCACGGGCTTCCTCGATCTGGGAGGCGCGCAGCGGACCGAGGGCGGCGATCTCGGATTCGAGGATTTCCAGGTTGCGGCCGGACACGTTGGTGGTGATGGTCTCCAGGACGGGCTCCGACGCGCCCTTCATGGCCACAGCCAGCACGGAGGCATCGAGCCCGCGCAGGACCAGCTGCACATCGCGGCGTTCCAGCTTCACGACGTCCTCGAACGTCACCATCTGGGCGCGGATCTCCACGGCGAGGTCAGGATCCAACAGGTCCAGTCCGTCCAGCACGGAGCGTTCGGTGCCGGCGTCGGTCCGGTTGATGATTTCCAGCAGCGGCTGGATGCCGCCCACCACCTTGGAGGCCTGCTGCGAGACGGCCGCGCCGCCGCGAAGTTTGAGGGTGTCGGCCACAATGCCGATGGCCTCCGGCGCGCCGGAACCCATCGTCGCGATGCTGAGGGCGACGTCGGCCCGCAACGAACCGGGCAGGCCGGACATCACGGCGGAGGCCTTGCGCGGGCTGAGGTGCGCCAGGACCAGGGCGATGGTCTGCGGCAGTTCGCCGTCGATCAGGGCGAGGATCTGGACCGGTTCGATGTCTTCCAGGAATTCAAAGGACTTGCCGGCCATGTTGACCGTGAGCCGGTTGAGCAGGCCGGCGGCCTTCTCCGACCCGAAGGACGCTTCCAGGAGGCCCTCGGCCAGTTCACGGCCGCCCCGGGCCTGCCGGGGACTGGACATCGCGGCTTCGTGGAAGTCCTTCATGATCTGCTCGGCGACCTCGGGATCCACTCTCCGGAGCCGGACGATCTCAGCGGCGATGTCCTCGGCCTCGGCGTCGTTGAACTGGGCCATCACCTTCGCGGCGTTGGCCGGGCTCATCTGCATGAGGACGACGGCGACCCGCTGGGTGCCGGTCAGGGTCGAATCCGCGAGTTTCATACCGGCTGCCTGTCATCCATGAGGCCGCGCAGGTAGTCGGCCGCTTTCTCCGGGTTGGCGGCAACCATGTTCTCGATCTCGAAGCGGCGGCGCTCAGCCTCCACCTGGGCGGGCGGCGGAGGCAGCGGCGGCAGGGCCGTGATCGGGATGGCCGACGTCTCAGGCGCCGGGGGCAGCGCCGTGACGGTCGGCATGACCGGCATCATCTCCAGGTCGAGGCGTTCGCCGAGATCTACCGGTTCGCGTTTCTGCCGGCGGCGCAGCACCATCGCGATGACGAGGGCCAGAATCAGCAGGCCCAACAGGATGCTGCCAGCCGTGATGAGCGTTCCGAAGAACGCGGACTGCTTCTGCGCTTCCGCCTCGGCTTTGGCGGCATCGAGGGAGGCGGCGGCCTGATCCGCGGCGGCGGTGCTGAACGGCACCACTTCCACGGTCACGACGTCGCCCCGCGCAGTGTCGATCCCGGCGGCGGCGGTGACCAGCGAGGTCAGCGAGCCCAGGTTCAGCCCGCCGGCCGCGGACTGGTTGACAGCCACGGAGATGGTCTGGCGTTTGACGGCGCCGGGCGGAATCACACGATCCTCGGTGACCTTGTTGACGGCGTTGTTCTTGGTGGCCGTGGAGGAGTCGAAGCTGCCGTTTCCGCTGGTGCCGCCGGGAACGGCGATGTTGTCCGGTCCGAGGACGCCCGCGGCGCCTCCCCCGGTTCCGGTGTACTTCTCGGTCTTGGAGGACTCGCTGAGCGGCAGGGCGCCCTGGGCGTTGGAAAAAGTTTCGCTTTTCTGCTGGGCGGATTCGCCCGTGACGTCCGCGGCCACGGCCACGGTGGAGTTTCCGGGGCCCACCACGCGGTCCATGACGGCCCTGACGGCGTCGGAGGTGCGCTGCTGGTAGTCGGTTGCCTGCTTGGACGCCGATCCCGCCGCACCGGCGCCGACGGCGGAGAGAACGTTGCCCTGGGAGTCGACGACGGAGACGTTGGCCGGCTTGAGGTTTTCGATGGCGGCGGAGGTGAGGTGGACGATCGCCTGCACCTTGTCACCGGAGAGTGTGGAGCCGGGGGCGGTTTCCACGAAGACGGAGGCCGTGGTGTCCGGGGTCTTGGAGACGAAGACGGTCTTTTCCGGAATCGCGAGACGGACGGCGGCGGTCTTCACACCGTCCATGGCGGAAATGGTGCTCGCCAGCTCGCCTTCGAGGGCCCGCTTGTAGGTGACGGACTGCTGGAATTCAGAGGACGTGACACCCATCTTGTCCAGCAGCGAGTAGCCGGTGGCGGCGGCCGTCGGGAGCCCCGCGGCGGCGGCCTTGAGTCGCTCGTCGTAAACCTTGGCCTCCGGCACCAGGATGGTGGAGCCGCCGTCGCTGAGTTCGTAGGGGACGTTGTCCTTGCGCAGCTGCTCCACGATGCCGTTGGCGTCGGTGTCCTTGAGGCCGGAGAACAACGGAGTCATGGTGGGCTTGGAGAGCCAGGCGGACAGGGCGATGATGCCGACCACCAGCAGGGCCGCACCGATCACGGCGACAGTGCGCTGGCCGGTGGTGAATCCTTTGAGGCCTGATCCAAAGCGCTGGAAGAAGCCGGTGATCTGCGGTGGCATCAGGCCTGCATCCTCATGATCTCGTTGAACGCGTCAACGCCCTTGTTGCGAACGGTGGCCACAAGCTCGAGGGTGATCTGGGCGCGGCTGGCCGCGATGGTGGCGTTGTGGATGTCGTCCAGGTTGCCGGTGACGGCAGAGACGGCGAGCTCTTTCGACGTCGACTGCAGCTGCTGGAGGTTGTCCACCGCACCGGTGAGCGAGGCGCCGAAGGCGGAGCCGTCAGTGCCGCTGGCCGCGCCGGCGCCGGAAAGGTAGTCCGTGGGCATAACGCCCTGGACGGGGGCGATGGGGGAAACAGGCATCAGGATCGTCCAATCTCAAGGGCAGCCAGGTAGGTCTCACGGGCGCGGTCCACAACCTGTGCGTTGGCCTGGTAGCCGCGCTGGGCGATGATGAGGGCGCCCATCTGTTCGGCCATGTCGATGTCCGGGTACTTCACGTTGCCGTCGGCATCCGCGAGGGGGTGGTCCGGCTGGTAGACGATCCGGCCTTCGCCGCTGCCCAGCTGGGTGCTCTTGACGTAAACGCCGGTGCCCTCGGAACCTTCGGCGGCCTCCACGTACCTGGCCTGGAAGGCGGGTCCGTTGGTGCTGGAGGCGTTGTTCATGTTGGCAAGGTTGTCCGAGACAGCGTCGAGCCATTTGCGGTGCACCGTCAGGGCTGAGCCGGCGATGCCGATTGCGTCAAAGGTCATTAGTTGGTCCTCATCGCGGCGCGCACAGCGTTGAATTCCCCGCCGATGGCACGGGCGGCGAACTGGAAACGCAGCACGGTGTCGATGTTGGAGAGGGTTTCGGTATCCAGGTTGACGTTGTTGCCGTTCAACTGGGTGGGCTCGAGCGACGTGCCCGTCGTGGCGCCAACCGTGCCTTCACCGGACTTCACGGAGTCGGCCAGGGCTGCCTCGAAACTGACACGCTTCGCGTGGTAGTTCGGCGTGTTGACGTTCGCGATGTTGTTCGCGATGGCGCGCTGGCGCAGCGCGAGGCCGTCCATGGCGCTGGCCAGGGCGGCGGAAGTCACGGATTCGAGCACAGGGTCCTGCCTGGGAAAGGTGGGGGTGGCCGATCCGTGGCCTTTAAACGAGCGATCCGTGCTCTATCAGTGGTTATCGGCACTGGTCAGCCGCGCGTTAGCAGAAAATATGAAACTATTTGGCATGTTTTTCTGCCGGGTGGCCTGCGGACTCTGACGGCTCTTCCTAAGGGACAGTTCAGCCGTTCACGTCGAGGTAGACAGCGCCGGAGGGATCCCCGACGCCGGGAACGGAGGAGACGGCCTGCAGTTGCTTGGCGACGCCCGTCCGGGCTTCTTCCAACCTCTTGGCGACGCGCTCCTGGGCGGCGGACAACGCGAGGGCGCGGCGGCGGGCAACGGCCGGCAGCGGTCCAGGAAGCACCGGCGGCTGCCAGCGTTTCTCGGCGTGGGGCTCCACGCCGGCCTGGGGTGCGGCGGACAGCGGGCCAAGCGGGTCCTTCAGAGTGCGCTCGGCGGCGCCCACGGCCATCTCCAGTACATCCAGGATTGCGGTCCAGGCTGCCAGTGCGGTGTCCGCAGGCGACGTCAGGGTTGATTCGGAGTGCTGGATGCCGGCTCCCCCTAAGCCGGTCTCCACATCCGTCTGGTTACCCAAAGCCGAGGCTCCCGCCACCTGTTCCGGGCTGGGTGTTCCAGGCGCCCGCTGCGGCAGGACCTGTGGGGGCGGCGGCCCCGAAAGCGGGAGACGCGGCTGGGGACGGGGCGGGAACGGCAGCAGCGGCGTCGTGCCAGGCCTGGCGCAGGGGTTCCAGGAGTTCGATTGCCTCACGGGTCAGCGCCGGATCGCGCTGGATGTTCGCGTTGACCAGTGCGGTGAAAGCGTAGTTGTACAGGCCAAGGAGGCCGTCGGCGCCGTCCCAGGCGTCCGTCTTGAGCGAGGAGATGAGTTCGGCGATGATGGCCTGGCCGTGCAGGAGGTTCTCCGACGCGACGGGCCAATTGGCCGACTGTTGCGCGGATTCCGCCCGGCCGAGGTCCAGGAGAAGACGGTCGTAAAGCATGGTGAGCAGCCGGGCAGGCGGAGCCGAGAGGACGGAATCTGCCAGGTACTGGTTCCGCTGGGCGGCACTGCCGTAGCCGTTACCGAAAGACATGGTGCTCATGCTGAGGTACTTCCTGAAGAAAGGCCGCCGAGCTGGGCGGTGAGCCAGGACTGCTGGGCCTTCATGTTGCTGAGAGCCACTTCCAGGCCGGAGTAGGTGCGCTGCAGCGTGGCCTTACGGGACGCGAGCCGGGTATCCCAGTCGCTGATCCGGGTGGCCAGGTCGCGGACCTCTGACTGCTGTCCGGTGATCTTCTGGGTCAGGGTGCCGTCGTATTTGTCCGAGGCGGCAGTGGCGGCGGTGGCGATGCGGCCGGCGATTTCCTGGACCTTGGCCGCGGTGCCGGCCGGATCAGCGGCCAGTGCGGCTCCAAACTTCGTCGCGTCGAACTCCATGGCGCCGGTCTTGGTGATGCTGATGCCGATTTCCGACGGCGACCGCGGCGGGGTGCCCACCGGCAGGGATGCGGCGGAGAGGATGCTCTGGTTCACGGAGCGCACCGCGCTGTCGCTGGCGAAGATGCCGGCCGTCGTCGATGTCCCGCTCGTGTTGGTGGTGCTGGTGACGGCGGTCTTGCTGGCTACGAGGGAGAAGATGCCGTTGGCGCCCGACACGAGGTCGGAGGCGAGCTTGGTGATAGCGGCGTCGTCCCGGGCCACGGTCAGCGTGACGGGGGCGGCGGTGACTTCTTTGGCAGTGAGCGTCACGCCGGGCAGCACATCGGCAAATACGTTTGTCGAGGATTTGATCGTGGTCTGTGCGGTGGGACTCGTCGGCCAGAGGACGAGCTCAGCGTCCTGGGCGGTCTTGACATCCGTGAAGGTGGTTCCGGGATCGCTGATGGTGAACGCACCGGCAGCGCCGGACTTCGTCGCGGTGAATTGGATCCGGAAGTCGCCGCCGCCGACGTCCACCTTAGTTGCCACGACACCTGCACCCGCCGCATTCACCTTGGTCACGACGTCGTCAAGGTTGCTGGGGAGCGGCTGGATCGTGTAATCCTTGCCGCCGCTGTTGATGGTCATCGTGGTGTAGGGCCAGCCCGTCACGGCGTTCACCTTGGGCGTGACCGCGACTTGGGTCTGGGCGAGCTTGGTGACCTGGAAGTCGATGGAACCGGCCTTGGCGGCAGCCGTGGTGGTGGCGGTGACCTTGTCGCTGCTGGTGGTTGCGGTGTTGAGGTCCAGGGCGCCGGGCTTGGCCGCAGCGGTGGCCTGGGTGGCGAGCGCAGCAACCTTGCTGTTGAGCCCCTGCAAGGCCGACACCATGGACTGGAGGTCCTGTGACTTGTACTTGAGCAGCGTCTGCGGGATGGCCTCAACCTGCATCACGGAGCTAATGAGCGCGGTGGTGTCGAGCCCGCTGGCCAGTCCGTCGAGTGAGATTCCCATCGCTGCCTCTCATTGCTGCAAATGACTGCTGGTGCCTGTGTTCGGAAATTCAGATGTTGCGCGTAAGGGCCGGACGATGGATATCTCGCATCGTCCGGCCCTTCCGCAGTGTCTTGATCGGGATTAAGTCTTCGTCCGATCAGGGTGGCAGTCTCGTTACCGGACTACCGAACTGCCGTAACCGGTTTAGCGCAGGAGCGAAAGAACGCCCTGGCTGGACTGGTTTGCCTGGGCCAGCATTGCGGTGCCGGCCTGGGACAGGATGTTGGCCTTGGTGAACTTGACCATTTCCTGAGCCATGTCGACGTCAGCGATGCGGGACTGAGCGGCCTGCAGGTTTTCGCCGGCAACGTTCAGCGACTTGATCGTGTGCTCGAGTCGGTTCTGGGAAGCACCCAGGTCCGCACGGGAAGTCGAGATGTTCTTGATCGCCTTATCGATGTTCTCGATGGTCGTCTGTGACGTGGTGGCATCTGTCACCGTGAACCCGGCTGCGGCCGTGCCCACTGTTCCACCAACAAGGGTTACTACGTCGGTGAGAGCGGTCTTAAGGTCCGCGTTCTTGACGGTGATCTGCGAAGTAGCATCGCCCTCAGCGCCGACCTGAATCTTCAGCGTGGCGGGCCCGGCAGTTGTTCCAGCCTGGAAGAGGTTGATACCGCCGAAGTTGGTCGACTCGGAAATGCGGGACAGTTCCGCCCCGAGCTGGTCAGCTTCAGTCTTGATGGCGGTACGAGCATCAGTGTTGTTGGTGTCGTTGGCACCCTGGACCGCGAGGTCACGCATACGCTGCAGGATGGAGTGAACCTCGGTCAGGGCGCCTTCAGCGGTCTGGATTACGCTGATGCCGTCCTGGGCGTTGCGGGCCGCCTGGGCCGAGCCGGTGACCTGCGACTTCAGGCCCTCGGAGATGGACAGGCCGGCTGCGTCATCGCCGGCGCGGTTGATGCGCAGGCCGGTGGACAGCTTCTCCAGGGACTTGGAGAGGTCGTTCTGGGTGGAGTTGAGGTTGCGGTAAGAGTTGTTTGCCGCGAGGTTGTTGTTAATAACGAAGCCCATGATGTTTCCTCCGTGAGTGGGACTGTAAGCGAGGGCCCATCCGTGGGCCTTCAGGAGTAGTTATCGCACTTTGAGAACCACAGGTAAGGAGAATTGCAAAATAGTTTTTCAACTTCGCTTTCACACGACTTCCGCTTGTTGTCAGCTGTATTCCTTCTAACGGATCCCGCTCCCCTGCCGATAGTTTCTACGAACCCTGCTGATGGCTGCAGCCGACTCCTTATGCACTGCACGCCCGGCATCACCGCTTTAGTCACCTTTGAGGGAGCCGTCCGGAACATGGCCATCCACGAACTTTCAGCCCTGCTGTGGCGGGAGCGTGAACTCCTGGACGTTCTCACTTTCAAGCTTGAGGAAGAGCAACTGCTACTCACCGCCGGCAAGTCCCGCTGGCTGCCGCACGGTACCCGGGAAGTCGAACAGGTTCTGGGGCACCTCTCCCAGGCGAGCCTGGCCCGCACCATTGAAGCGGCCGTCGTCGCCGAGACCTGGGGGCTCCCCACAGACGCGTCCCTGGCAGAGTTGGCCGCCGCAGCCCCGGAAGGCGCCTGGGCCGAGATTCTGACGGCACACCTGACCGCGCTAACCCGGCAGACCACCCTCATCAAGGAACTGCGCGACTCCAACGAGCAGTACCTGCGCACCGCCGTCCGCTCCACCCAGGAGTCGCTGGCCGACCTGCGGCCGGCAGCCGGCACCTACGACGCGCACGGCAAGACCGGGGAATCCGCCGGTTCCCGCATCTTCGACAAGCAATTCTAAGGAAGCGACCTTGAGCACCTTCGGCGCCCTGAACACCGCCTACCGTGGACTGACCGCAGCCCAGCAGGGCATGAACGTGGCCGGGCAGAACATCGCCAACGCCGCTACCGAGGGGTACACCCGGCAGCGCGTCGAACAGTCGTCGCTCGCGGCCCCCGCGCGGGGCCTCTTCAGCGGCGGACTGTTGCAAGCCGGCCAGGGCGTGTCAGTGAACGCGATCTCCCGGCTCGGCAACAGCTTCCTCGACGGCGGCGTCCGCTCGACAGCTGCCCAGGCCGGCTACGCCAGTGTCCGTTCCTCCGCCCTGCACGGCATCGAAGGCATCCTTCAGGAACCAGGCGACAACGGCATCTCCACCGCATTGCAGGGTTTCTGGTCCGCGTGGCAGGGTGCCGCGAATCAGCCGGACAAGTCCGGGCCCAAGGGACTGCTGCTGAACGCCGCCAACTCCGTGACGGACAAGATCTCCTCCGGATACAAGGCCCTCGACTCGCAATGGAGCAGTGTCCGTGGCCAGGCCCAGGACGCGGTGACTGCCGTCAACGCGGCAGCCACCCAGGTTGCCTCCTACAACACAACCATCCGCTCCACCCTTGCCTCCGGCGGATCGGCAAACGAACTGATCGACGCCCGGGCCAAGCTCACGGACCAGATCGCCGGCCTCGCCGGCGGCACCGTCCGCGAACAGGCCGACGGCACCGTGGACGTCCTGGTCGGCGGCAACGCCCTCGTCACGGGCGGATCCGTGCGGAGCCTGCAGCTGGCAGGCGCAACGGCCATGGCTAGCGCCGCCACCGACGCGCCGCGCGTCGAATGGACCAACCCCGGCGGCATCGCAGCCCTGGACGGCGGCGAACTCGCCGGCTCCCTCTCCGTGCTTGCACCGGCGGACAAAGGCGGCGCAATTGCCCAGGCAGCCGAGTCCTACAACGCTTTCGCGACCGCCCTCGCTACGGCGGTGAACACTGTCCACCAGTCCGGCGTCACCGGTACCGGCGCCACAAACGTCGACTTCTTCACCACTACCGGCACGGGCCCCGCGGCGCTGAGCATTTCGGGCCCCACCAACATCGACAACGTCGCGCTCAAAGCCTCTGCGGGCGGCGCCCTGGACACCAGCATCGCGGACAAGATCTCGCAGCTCGGCACCGGAACCGGTTCGCCGGACAAGTTTTGGGCGGGCATCGTGACCAACATCGGGGTGCAGTCCCGTGGGGCCCAGCAGCACGAGGCCCTCACCACGGCGGCCCAGGCCTCCGCCCTCACCGGGCGTGCCTCCCAGGCCTCGGTAAGTCTGGACGAGGAAAACGTCAGCCTGCTCACCAACCAGCACGCCTACCAGGCCGCTGCCCGCGTGATGACCGCCGTCGACGAAGCCCTTGACGTCCTGATCAACCGCACCGGATTGGTAGGAAGGTAAACCCATGCTGAACCGCGTAACAAACCTGACCATGAGCGCGAACGCCCAGCGGACGCTGCAGACCCAGCAGTCCCGGCTGGCCGAGCTGCAGGAAAAAGCCACCACACTCAACAAGATCTCCCGCCCCTCGGACGATCCCGCCGCCACTGCAAAGGCGCTGGAGACCCGCTCCCTGCTCGCCGCCAACGCGCAGTACGGCCGTAATATCGACGACGGAAACACCTGGCTTACCGCGGCGGATTCCGCGCTGGAACGGGCCACCAACGTGATGCACAAGATCAAGGACCTCACTGTCCTGGCAGGTAACGGCACCCTGCCGCAATCCGGCAAAAACGCCATCGCCAACGAGCTTGATGCCCTGAACACAGAGCTCGTCTCGATCGCCAACACCAAGCACCTTGGCCGGAACATCTTCGCCGGGAACTCCGACAAGCCCGAAGCCTTCAGCGACTCCATGCCCCCCGTCTTCAACGACGCAGGCCTCAGCCCGGTCGAACGTCGCTTTAGTGCGACCCAGACTGTTCGTGTCGACGCCGACGGCCAGAAGATCTTTGGCAGCGGGCCAGACTCCGTCTTCAACTCCATCAAGTCAGTTGCCGATTCGCTAAGGGGTGGAACGGCCCCCACATCGTCGCAACTAAGCGACGTGGAGACTAGATTTATCAGCATCGTCGACGGACGTGCTGAAGTAGGAACACGCCAGGCGCAGCTGGAACGCGCAGGCAAGGTCAACACAGAATTGGAGGCCGCCTTGGACGCCCAGCGGACCGGCATTGAAAAGGCAGATCTCGGCAGCGTCATCATGGATCTGAAGCTTCAGGAGACCAACTACCAGGTGGCCCTGGCCGCCACGGCCCGGGTCCTGCAGCCCACGCTGATGGACTTCCTGCGATGAACACGCCTGTGGCTGACGCTCCCGTCACCAACACCCCGGTGACGTTCACCGCCCCCATGCCGGGCCTCGAGAACGTCCAGGACTTCACGCTGCGCAGCGTCGAAGGCGCCGCAGGTCTCTACGCACTGGAGGCCGGATCGCCCAGTCCGGTCCGGCTCTTCCTCGCGGACGCCGCCGTGTTCGTCCCGGGCTACGCCCCGCCGGTTCCCGAGGCCACACTGCAGGCCCTGGAACTGGAACAGCACCAGGACCTTCATGTTCTCGTGGTGCTCAACCACTCCCCCCAAGCAACCACTGTGAACCTTATGGCCCCGATTGTGCTGAATCCGGCAGCCCGCCGTTGCGCCCAGCTGGTCCTGGACGGCCGGGAATACCCGCTCCGGGCGGACCTTAATTCGCTTTAGCGATGCGCCTGGACGCCGTGCCTCACCAGAAATGCGCGACGTCGATCACGAGCCGTGAGCCTGTGTCCGGCCCTTCCAGGGTGAACACGCGGAACGGCAACCGGGCCCTTACCCCCAGGCCAAGGCTGGAATACCCCTCGAAGCTGCCGGCCCACGCCACCTGCCGGAACGTCTGGTAGCCGCTGACGTCGGTCAGTTCAATCGGGTTTGCCGGGTTATAGGTGGCATTGCCGTTGTCGTCGTAGGCCGGGGCGTTGACCGTGACCTGGAGGAACGCCTGGCCCCGTAGCGGGATTGGCAATCCCGAGCCGTCCTGGCTCACCTGCGGCACGTAGCGGACGGTGTAGCCGCCGACGGGCCCGTTAAGGTCAATGACCAGGCGGTCGAAGCAGTAGTGCTGGCCGGTGCGGACGTTTGTCAGCTTGGCTTGGCTCAGCGCCGGTTCCGCTTTGACCAGCGACCCCCACCCCAGCCCGCAATAGGGAGCCGCTGATGCGGGACCGGGCGCCACAAGCCCGGATCCAACCGCCATCAGGATAGCTATCAACCACACCCCGAACTTCTTCATGTGGGCCCCCTAAAGAGATGAGATAGCTTCAGAATAGGAGCATTTCGGGGCTGAATCGAGGGGCCTGCCGGATCGGCGCCCAACCGTTAGGCTGCGCCGCGCCCGGTCACAGGACCGTTGCGCCGGCGTTTTCCGCCTGTTTAGGATCCCGCCGGTTGGAGAAGTCCCGGCGAAACGGCGAAACGCCGGTTCCCTTGCGGGAGCCGGCGTTTCGCAGTGCCTTGCTGTCTTGCTATGAAGTGGTGGTGCGCGGTGGAAGGTCCCCTTAGCCTTCGCAGTCGCGGCAGTACTTCATGCCGTTCTTTTCCTTGGCCACCTGGGACCGGTGGCGGACCAGGAAGCAGGAGGAGCAGGTAAATTCGTCGGACTGCTCGGGAACAACAATGACGGTCAGTTCCTCGCCGGAAAGATCGGCGCCGGGAAGGTCGATGCCTTCAGCCGTGTCGTTCTCATCGACGTCGATGACAGCAGTCTGCGCGCCGCCGCCGCGGGACGCCTGAAGGGCCTCCAGCGACTCAGCGGGAGACTCTTCTTCTGTCTTGCGTGGTGCGTCGTAATCGGTAGCCATTTGGGGGTTCACTTTCGTTGCTGCGCAGCGCCATTTCAGGCACCTCAGTGAAGCAGTTTAGGACATTATGCACGCAGTTGAAGAATAGTGTGGCCAATCCGACACTTTGCGTCGGACAGTCCCCCCGCAGCCCGCTCAGGTTACCGGCCAGACGATGAGCGTCTTCCACTTGGCAGGGTCCGGCTCCGCCGCCGGGTCGCTGAGGTAGTACTCCCACATCGCGTTCCCAGGCGTCAGGCCGTCGGCCTGCATCTTCCCCATAATCGCCCCGTACGTTTCGGGCAGAGTCTCGTACGGTCCCACGTGCATCGCCTCAAACGCCCGGCCAGCCGGGAGCGTCCCCGCGGTCACCCCGCTGTCCCCGCCGCCGGGGAAGGGCGCCGCCACGGGAAAGCCCGCCTCGACGTCGACGACGTCGGTCGGCATTCCCCAGTACATGGCGAAGGGCGGCCCCGCCAGCTGGACGTGCTGCTGTTCGGCCGCGCTCATCACCAGGCGGTAGGCGCGGCTGAAGAACTCGCGCAACTCCTTCATGGGAACGGTCTCCCGCAACACCGCCGTCGGCTGCTCCTGGAGCTGCGTGGATTTGATGTCCGGAGTCCTTTCCGGATTCGTTTCAGTCATACGCCCAGACTCCGCCGTGCGGATTCCGTGGACTAGGGCCTAACGTCCCACAGGCCGCGTGACCGGTCCTTGGAGAAGGCTGGTCTGGGTGGAGCAGCTCCGACGGCGCCGTTACCTTCCGGGGCGCTTTTGAACATGATTCCTGCCCCTGGGCCCACTGTCAGCGGCGTGTCCGTGTCAAAGGGCCCCCGGACCGCATCCGACGGGCGAAGGTGGGGGCGCCCGAGTCCGGCAGCACCTTCAAGGCAAACAAAAAACCGCGCCGCCACCAGGACAATTTCCAGTGACTGCGCGGTTTCTTACCCGGGCCCCCTGTCGGATTCGAACCGACGACCCCCGCTTTACAAGAGCGGTGCTCTGGCCAACTGAGCTAAGGAGGCATTCCTGTGCGCCGGCCGGAGCCGGACCGCCACAGGCGGCCAGGCGCCATGGCGCTAGATAAGGTTAGCCCACGGATGCCCGGGGATAAAAACAGGCCCGGCTCCGGAAGAATCCGGAACCGGGCCCGCAGTTTTACTGTTGGGCGCTGCCGCTTACTGCTTGGCGTCGATGGCGGCCTGAAGGAATTGCTCGAACGGGGTCTGGGCGCTGTCGCCCTTGCCCCACTGCTTGCCCTCAACCAGGACGGTCGGCGTTCCGGTCACACCGATGGCCGCCGCCTGCTGCGTCATGTATTTGACCCACGGGCGGTAGGTCTTCCCGTCCACGCAGGTGTCGATGCTCTTGGCCCCGAGGTCGGTCGCCATCTTCTTCAGATCCGCATCGGAGATGCCGGCGCTGCCTTCAGCGGGCTGCTTCTCGAAAAGCATATTGACGAAGTCTGCGTACTTCTCCGGCGATTCGTTCACAACACACGCTGCCGCGTTGGCCGCGCGGGAGGAGTAGTTGGTGGTGGAGCGGGTGTCGAGGAAGCCCAGCGGACGGTATTCCACGCTGATCTTGCCTTCGTTGCGAAGGTTGGTGAGGGTCTCGTTGTACTGCGTCTCGAAGTTCTTGCAGACGGGGCAAATGAAGTCGATGTAGAGGACCACCTTGACCGGCTTGCCCGCCTCAGCGTCGGCGCCGGGCGCCGTAATCTGTGCCGGCGGGGTGGCCGGCGCGGAGGGCAGATCAGCGATCCTGACGGTCGCAGGCTCGGTCTTCGCCACCTCGGAGTTGGCCAGCAGGGTGACGCCGCCGTAGACGTTGCCGTTGGCGGGGGTGGGGCCCTCGTCGGCAACCGGGGCGTTTTTCTGGATGTTCGAGGTGACTACTAGCGCCACCACCACAATGATGGCCACGACGGCGGCAACGATGCCCCAGCCGATCAGCAGCTTGTTGCGCTTTTCCTTCTTCAGCTGCGCCTCACGGATTTCACGGGCTTTCTCGCGGGCCGCGGCAGTTCGCTCTGATTTGGACTGACGGGGTTCGTTGGCGGGGCTCATTGGTTCCTCGGGTCGATCGGCCGGTGGTCTCCACTGCGTGGCAATTCATTATTTTAGGGGAGAAAACTGGGAAGTTGCGCTTTCAACTTTCCCTCCCGCCTCCCAACGGACGAATAGCACAGAAGATTCCGCCGGGCTAGGGTGGATGGGAGCCACGAGCGAACCCCAGGGGGCACCAATGCAGGCAACCGAACACGCCGAATCGGACCGAGATTCCGACAGCAAAGCCGCGCACGGCGCCAGCGACACCGATCCGGACGCGCAGTATGACTTCATGGTGGTCTCCAACCGCCTGCCAGTTGACCGGTGCGCCCCGGACGAGCCCGGGTGCGAGGACGGCTGGCGCCGCTCCCCCGGCGGCCTCGTCACGGCACTGGCCCCCATGATGACCAAGACCGACGGCGCGTGGGTCGGCTGGCACGGCGCCCCCGATGAGCATCTCCAGCCCTTCAGCCACGGCGGCATCGACCTCGTCCCGGTCCAGCTGAGCACGCATGACATCGAATTCTTCTACGAGGGCTTCTCCAACGCCACGCTCTGGCCGCTCTACCACGACGTGATTGCCCCGCCGGAGTTCCACCGGACCTGGTGGGACTCCTACCGCAAGGTCAACCGCCGGTTCGCCGACGCCGTCATCCACCACGCCAACCCCGGCGCCACTGTCTGGGTCCAGGACTACCAGCTCCAACTCGTCCCCAAGATGCTGCGCGAGGCCCGTCCTGACCTGAAGATCGGGTTCTTCAACCACATCCCCTTCCCGCCGCCGGAGATCTTCGCGCAGCTGCCCTGGCGCCGCGCCATCATCGACGGGCTGCTCGGCGCCGACCTGGTCGGATTCCAGCGCAGCAGCGACGCCGGCAACTTCATGCGCTCCGCCCGCCGCTTCCTCGGCGCCAGCGTCAAGCAGCAGCAAGTCCACGTGAAAGGCAACGACGGCGAAACCACCCACATCGCCCGCGCCCAGGCGTTCCCCATCTCGATTGACGTCCAGCAGATCAGCAAACTTGCCCGGGATCCTGCAATCATCGAGCGCGCCCGGCAAATCCGCCAGGACCTCGGCAACCCTAAGACGATCCTGCTCGGCGTCGACCGCCTCGATTACACCAAAGGCATCCCGCACCGGCTCAAGGCCTACGAGGAACTCCTGGCGGACGGCAAAGTGACCGTGGAGGATGCCGCACTGATCCAGGTCGCCAGCCCCAGCCGGGAACGGGTGGAGCACTACCGCCTGCTGCGCGAAGAAGTCGAGGGCACCGTCGGCCACATCAACGGCACCTATGACACGCTGCAAAACACCGCGGTCCGCTACCTGAACCACAACTACCCGATGGACGAGATGGTGGCGCTGTACCTGGCCGCGGACGTTATGCTCGTCACCGCACTGCGGGACGGCATGAACCTCGTGGCCAAGGAGTATGTCACGGCCCGGACCAACAACGACGGCGCCCTGGTGCTCAGCGAGTTCGCCGGTGCCGCAGACCAGCTCAAGCAGGCCCTACTGATGAACCCGCACGACATCGACGGCCTCAAGGACACCATCATGAAAGCCGTTAACATGCAGCCGGCAGAGGCCGCGCGCCGGATGCGCTCGATGCGCAAGCAGATCCTGGACCACGACGTCGATCGCTGGTCCTCCGACTTCCTGAACGCGCTCGAAGAAAAGGTAATCCGCGATGACTCCTGACCTCTCGCCCGGGCAGACCCCGCTCTCGCTTTCCCCGGACCTGCTCGAGGCCCTGCGCCGCATCGCCGCGACCGAGAACCTGCTGGTCGCGATGGACTTCGACGGCACCATGGCGCCCCTCGTGGACCACGCCGGGGATGCCCGGGCCCTCCCCCGCTCGGCTGCGGCGTTCGCCGCGCTCACCGAACTTCCGCGAACGACGACGGCCCTCATCTCCGGGCGCGCCCTGGACAGCCTGCGGGCGGTCGCCTTCCCCCCGGAGAAGACCCTGCTGATCGGAAGCCACGGCGCCGAAGTCTGGATGGGAACCGGGTCCGCGAAGCTGGAACTCGACGACGCCCGCCGGCAGCTGCTCGCCGAGGTCCGGCATGAGCTGGAGGGCATCGTCGAGGTGGCACCGGGTACCCTGCTGGAGGACAAGCCTGCCGGCGTCGTCCTGCACACCCGCCTCGCCGCGGACGACGTCGCAGAGGACGCCGTGGCCGCGGCCCGTGCCGTTCTGCAGGACAAACCCGGTGTCTTCCTCAAGAGCGGCAACCGTGTACTGGAAAGCTCAGTGGTCCACGCCTCGAAGGGTGAAGGCATTGCCTTCCTGCGCCAGGCGACCGGTGCCACGGCGACCGTCTTCGCCGGCGACGACACCACCGACGAGGACGCCCTCGCCAGCCTGCTCCCAGGAGATCTCGGGGTGAAGGTGGGCCTGGACTTCACCCAGGCGCAGTTCCGGGTCGAAGCCCCGGCGCACGTTGCCGAGCTGCTGGAGGCCCTGCTGCGGGAACGGAAACGCACCCTCGGCCTGTGAGCCCTAGCTCATCCCGGGACCCCTGTAAGCCGAATCACGTGTGACATCCGTAACTTTTTGGCCCATTCATCAAATATCTGACATACTCTGGTTGTGATGTGGCGCACAAGTACCGTGCGGCATCATTGGATACTCCTCGGCTTCGGCCGGGGAGTATGCGCACGATCAGGTGCTGACAACTGAATTAACAACTGAACAATAAGACCATTCACTACGGATCGTCCGGCACGTACCTGCCGGTGAAGGGATTGATAACTGTGGCTACAGTTACATTTGACAACGCAACACGTCTGTACCCGGGCACGGATAAGCCTGCGGTTGACAAGCTCAACATCGAAATCGCCGATGGCGAATTTCTGGTCCTCGTTGGACCCTCCGGCTGTGGAAAGTCGACCTCCCTGCGCATGCTCGCAGGTCTTGAGGACGTCAACTCCGGCCGTATCCTCATTGGCGACCGCGATGTCACCGACATGCCGCCCAAGGACCGCGACATCGCCATGGTGTTCCAGAACTACGCCCTGTACCCGCACATGACCGTTGCCGACAACATGGGCTTCGCCTTGAAGATCGCCGGCGTCAGCAAGGAAGAGCGCGCGGAGCGTGTCCGCGAAGCAGCCAAGCTCCTGGACCTCGAGCCGTACCTGGACCGCAAGCCGAAGGCCCTTTCGGGCGGCCAGCGCCAGCGTGTTGCCATGGGCCGCGCAATCGTGCGTAACCCGCAGGTCTTCCTCATGGATGAGCCGCTGTCCAACCTTGATGCCAAGCTCCGCGTGCAGACCCGCACGCAGATCGCGTCCCTCACCCGCCGCCTGGGCGTCACCACGGTTTACGTGACCCACGACCAGGTCGAGGCCATGACCATGGGCGACCGCGTCGCCGTGCTGAAGGACGGGCTGCTGATGCAGGTCGACACCCCGCGCAACCTGTACGACAAGCCGAAGAACGTCTTCGTCGCCGGCTTCATCGGCTCCCCTGCGATGAACCTGCTCGAACT
This sequence comes from Pseudarthrobacter kochi, assembly GCF_055412805.1. Lineage (NCBI taxonomy): Bacteria > Bacillati > Actinomycetota > Actinomycetes > Micrococcales > Micrococcaceae > Pseudarthrobacter > Pseudarthrobacter kochi. The sequence goes on along the minus strand of NZ_JBVAYV010000009.1, from coordinate 4,487 downwards.
GCCGGTCGTCGACGGCGGCGTGCAGTTCGGCGGCACCGTCTACCCGGTTCCGCACACCGTCCTCGAAGAGGCCAGCGGCAAGACCGTTACCCTCGGCTCCCGGCCGGAGGACCTTGAGCAGGTTGCCCAGGGTGAAGGCCTCCACGTCGAGGTCGACGTCGTCGAGGAACTCGGCGCCGACGCCTACGTCTACGGCCACACCACGCTGGACGGCACGAGCCACGACATCGTTGCCCGCGTCGACGGCCGCCGCCCCCCGATGAAGGGTGAGTCCATCTGGGTCCGCCCGCAGTCGGGCCACGTGCACCTGTTCGACACCAAGACGGGCCTGCGCCTGGGCGACTAGCCCCACCAACCGCACCACCGCGCGACCGACGGCGGTCCTCCCTACTGGAGGGCCGCCGTCGGGCTTTAACATCCCTGGCAGCACCCGTTCGTTAGGGCAGCCGCCCTCAGTACGGAAGAATTGGCTCATGACCGAGGAAAACAGCGCCCAGTGGCACGACGAACCAACCGACTACGGTCAGATCGGCAAGCTGCCCAGGTTCGAGGCCGCCAGCGCCAATGACAGCAAGGCCGTGGCGTCGAGCTCGCTGAGCATCACCGCCGCAGCCACCGAGCCGGAGCTCCTGGACCTTCCCTGGCACATCGCACTGGAGGACTGGCCGGCGGAATTCCTGGCCGCACTCCCCCGCGGCATTTCCCGCCACATTGTGCGCTTCGCACACCTCGGCGGCTCCGTCATTGCCATCAAGGAAACCTCGGAACACGTGGCCCGCCACGAGTACCACATGCTCCGCAAGCTCGCCCGGCTGGACGTCCCCTGTGTGGAACCGGTCGCCGTCATCACCGGCCGCACCACCCCCGAGGGCCGGCCGCTGAACCCCGTGCTGGTCACCCGGCACCTGAAGTTCTCCATGCCGTACCGTGCCCTCTTCTCGCAGATGCTGCGCAAGGACACCCTCACGCGCCTGATCGATGCCCAGGCCCTGCTCCTGGTGCGGCTGCACCTGATCGGGTTCTACTGGGGCGACGTCTCGCTCTCGAACACGCTGTTCCGCCGCGACGCCGGCGCGTTCGCCGCTTACCTCGTGGACGCCGAGACCGGCGAGCTGTATCCGGACCTCTCCACGGGCCAGCGCGAATACGATCTGGAGATCGCCCGGGTCAACATCGCCGGTGAACTCATGGACCTGCTCGACGGCGGCCTCATTGAGGAAAAAGTGGACCCCGTGGCCACGAGCGAACTCATCATGGACAGCTACCGGCGTCTCTGGACCGAGCTGACCGAGAAGGAATCGTTCGAGATCGGCGAACGTTGGCGGGTGGCGGCACGCATCCGCAAGCTCAACGAGCTGGGGTTCGACGTCGAGGAATACGCGATCAAAACGACGCAGAACGGTTCCACCATCCAGCTCCAGCCCAAGGTGGTCGACGCCGGCCACCACCAGCGCCGGCTGCTGCGCCTGACCGGTCTGGACGCCCAGGAAAACCAGGCCCGCCGGCTACTCAACGACATGGACACCTTCCGCGCGGACAACAATCCGGGGATGGATGAGGAGTATAGCGCCCACCTGTGGGTCAGCCAGATCTTCGAACCGATTGTCCGTTCCATCCCCCGCGACCTGTCCGGGAAGCTCGAGCCGGCCGAGGCTGTGCACGAGATCCTGGAGCACCGCTGGTACATGTCCGAGAAGGAGAACCGGCACATCCCGCTGGCCGAGGCCGTGCAGTCCTACATTGACTCCGAGCTCCGCCACCGCCGGGACGAGGCGGCCATCATGCTGAACCCGGACACGGAACTGCTCAAGATCCTGGAGGTCGAAACGGAGGAATCCCGCTACGGCGCCGATGCGTCCGACGACGAATACCCGGACTCCGACGACTAGACCGCGCCCCGACCCAACTGGCTCGCAGTTAAGGCCGTTTTCAGCGCTCAGAACGCCATTAACTGCGGGCTAGTTGGGTGAGACGGAAGCGGCGCGCGCTAGATGGCTTTGCCGGGGTTCAGGATGCCGGACGGGTCGAACAGTTCCTTGATCCGGCGCTGCAGTTCACGCACGGGTTCCTTCTGTTCCAGCCCGAGCCAGCGCAGTTTGTACTGGCCGATCCCGTGCTCCCCGGTGATGGTGCCGCCGATGGCCAGGGCCACGGTGATGGATTCGTCCAAAGCGGCCCCGAGCCGCGTCATGGCATCCGCGGCCACGGTCTTGTCCACCCGGTCTACCCAAAAGGTGGGGTGCAGGTTGCCGTCGCCGGCGTGCGCCACCACCTTGAGCTTGACCTGGTGCGAGGCCGCCATGGTCTCGAGGGCTTCCACATAATCGACCAGCCGGGAGCGCGGGACGGCGACGTCCTCGCCCACGCGGTATTCGTCGTCGACCTCCACACCGCGGCTGTTGCGCCGCAGTTCCACCAGCTGCTCCGCTTCCGCGCTGGCTTCCATCGTGACGACCGCGCCACCCGCCACAAGGACGGGCCGGATCGCGGCCGCCTCCGCCGCTGCGCCGAAGCCGTCGGTCTGGATCAGCAGCAGGGACTGTCCCCTGGAGGCGAGGTCCGACCCGTGGACCTCATCGAGCTGGGCCAGGGTTCCGCTGTCGAGCAGCTCCATGATGGCCGGCTGTACGCGCGCCGTTCCCACGGCGAGGACACCTGCCGCGGCGCTGCGGAAGTCCGGGTAGAAGGCAGCGATCGTGTGCACGTCCTGCGGGAGGTACTTGAGCCGGACGGTGATTCCGACCACGATGCCCAGCGTCCCCTCGGAGCCGACGAACAGCCCGGTGAGGTCGTAGCCGGCGACGCCCTTGAACGTCTGGTGGCCGGTGTGGATGAGCGAGCCGTCCGCCAGCACGACGTCGAGCGCCAGCACCGAGTCGCGGGTCACCCCGTACTTGGCGCAGCGCAGGCCGCCGGCGTTTGTGGCCACGTTGCCGCCGATCGTGGACAGCTTGAAGCTGGCCGGGTCGGGTGCATACATGAGTCCGTGGACTGCGGCGGCGGTGTTGAGGTCCGCGTTGATGACCCCGGGCTCGACGACGGCCGTTTCGTCATCGGGGCTGAGGTCCAGGATGCGGTTCATCCGTTCCAGGCTCAGCACGATGCAGCCCTTGCTCGCGTGCGCACCGCCTGAGACGCCGGTCCCGGCGCCGCGGGCCACCAGCGGGACCCCGTGGGCGGCGCAGGCGCGGACGGTGGCCTGGACGTCGTCGATCGACTCGGCCCGGACCACGGCCTGCGGAAGCTGGTAGTCCAGCACCGGCGCCTGATCCACGGCATAGGCAGCCAGCGTGGGGCCGTCCAGGGCGACTTTCGCCGGGCCCAGGGCAGAGGTGAGCTCATCGATGATGCTCATGCGGTCTCCGATTCGTCGATTCCGGCCTTCAGTCTAAGCGGCGGCTCCGTGGAACGGCCGACAGCAGTGTTCGCAGCGTCCGATGAGATGGCGATCGGCACGATTCTTGCCGCCCGAGACTTCGGACTCCGCGTGCCCTACGACTTGTCAGTGACCGGCATTGACGGCCACGAACTGGGTGAGGTTTTTGGCCTCACGACGATTGACCAGGGCGCCCTGGCTCCGTGGCTGTCCCTTCGTTGCCGCGTTCCTGCCCAGTTGATCGATCCGGCACCTCGCGATTACGGCGGGCAAGTCCTCTAATCCGGGGAAGCCGCGGGGTGGCAGGTGCTTGTGAGCACAATAACTGGGCGGGAGCGCTTCCCGCCGTAGTCCAGGAACCTCAGGCGTCGGCCCCACCCATGAAACGCACGAACCGGTCCAGCACTCCCGGCCATCCGGCGGCATAGTCCGCGCGTGTTGCGGCGGGATCCTCGGCACCCTCCCACCCGCTGTGCACGAGGCGAAGTTCCGTGCCGGCCTCCACTGCCCGGAACGCGACCCGAAGTTCGGTGGACCAGACGGCGGAGGAACCGGGGTGCCAGCTGGCGTGGAAGGACAGCGGAGGCTGCCAGTCATCGATGGAGCCCCAGATGGCCGTCCTGCCGTCGTCGGAGGTCTCCAGGATGAGGTTCTCTTCGAATTCCACGTAGGACCCGGCACCGAAGACACCGTGCTCCTCGAGCGGCCACCAGAGGTGCGTGTGTTCTGTGAAGCCCACAAAGGCCCGGGCGACTGCGCCCGGAACAGCGACGGTGTAGACGACGGGGTCGAGCCCGTCCGCTGCGGCCGGCTCTGGCGTCCCCGCGGTGTCAGAGGCAGCGTGGCTGAAGAGGTTATCCATGGGCACCAACTCTACCCGCGGCTTATGCTCCGTCACGATCTGAGGGAGGGTTGACGGCTGGGCCGCCGGTTGTGCGGGAGGGTTGCGCATCTTCCGGCCGGAGGTGAGGGAGGGTCCGGTGTGGTGGGTGGTGGTTTGGGGGTTAAATGCGGGAGGACCCCCAACTGTGTTGGGGGTCCTCGACCGTTTAATGATGTTCCGGCGGTGACCTACTCTCCCACACCCTCCCGGGTGCAGTACCATCGGCGC
>NZ_JBVAYV010000008.1:0-129488 GCF_055412805.1 Pseudarthrobacter kochi | reverse complement strand
CAATCCATGGGAGCCACCGGGGTTTGTTGGGATAATGCCGTGGCCGAATCGGCGTTCTCGTCCCTGAAGAACGAGTTCTACCACCACCACAGCTTCGCAACCCGCCAGGACGCCAGGCGGGCCACCATGCGCTACATCGAGGTGTTCTACAACCGCTGGCGGCCGCACAGCAACAACGCCGGGTTGCCGCCGGCCACCGCGATGGCCAATTTCAAGACAAAAAACCAGCCGCAAACCGTGGCTGCCTAACTGACAAGAAACCACCCGACTGTCTCACATCCTTGACACACCTCACCCGCGTCTGATCTGGGCTTTTAGTTCGGAAAGTCGGCATTGTTCGGTGGCTTGGGTTGCGACTGGCTGTTGCAGTCGGCCACAATCCGAACTGGCCTGGCAATCGTGTCGTTGCAGTGGGGGAGGACGGGCAGGTGAGCTCATGCCGACGCCCGTCGATCGATGCACCGGTGTTTCGCGACGCCGCCGGTCGGGTGATCGACTAGGGAATCGGTGGGGCGTTTCGTCCCGGAGGAAACGTACTCGGTGGAAACGCATCCGCTGTGGTTCGCGCCGTGCGGCTTCGACCAATTGACCCGGCCTGCGCGTCCCTGACGTTCGTCTTCACCGCTTACCCCGGGAATCTACATGCATGCTGGGCTGCTCAATGATTTTCAGTTCCCGGCCTGTGGCTGCGACGCGTGCGACTCGACTTGGGCTGCGGAGGCCAGCGAACTGGAGCAGCAGGTGCAGGCGCCGCAAGGTGTCCCCGCAGCGTGAACGTCCGGGCGCCCGTCTGTCGCTCCGAGTACCATCACAGAACTTAGGTTCGAATACGCAGCCCCTTGCCAGCCGGAAGCCGAAGCCCCGCTCTCTGTCGAAATGATGCCGACGGGTGTGGGGGTTAGGGAAGAATGGCGGGCTGGTGTGCACTGGAATGGCAGTCGAGGAACACCCACGCATGGTCGCCCCGCCAACTTCACTGAAGAGCAGGATCCAGATGACGTCACGTGAGGCTGCCGAGCAGGAGCTGAGGCGCACGCAACGCCGATAAAGAATCGCGCTCAGGAGGCGACGACGAAAAATCCTCAACCCGGCGATCACGCTATTCTGCGTCGTCTGCATCGTGACGGTATGTGCGGGAGTCATCGGCAGTGAGCTGGGTGAACGGAAGAGGGATGCCAGAATCGCTGAGTTCGTGGAAGCCCAGGGCGGCGAGGTGACCAAGATCGTCCATCCGCATTGCGGCACCGGATACGTCGATGTCGTATTCGACGGCGAGCAAAGTCGATGCACCTACGACCTGCTCAATCAGACACCGCGCTCGCTGAAGTGCGACCCCGCCGTCAACCGCTAGTTCCATCATCAGAGCCAGAGCCAGAGCCAGAGCCAGAGCCAGAGCCAGAGCCAGAGCGCAGGTAGCAAGTGAGCGACGCTCAGCAAAAATCAACGCGGGCGAGCTCGAAGGGTGATGAGAATTCGCCTGTCGACAAGGTGATGTACGCGCTGTCCATTGCGGCCCTCTGCGCGCTGGCAGCCAGCGTCGTATTTGTGATCTGGAACGGCGCTGAACAAAACCGGCAGGACGACAGGGCCTACGTTCAGGCCGTCGAGGACATGTACGGCGGCGTGGACGTCGAGAACCTCATCGACGAGGGCCAGGTGAGGTTGACCAGCCAGTCCGCCGAGGATGGCCTCGATCACTGTTTCGGCCCTGAGGAATATCGAGTTGTCGCGGACAGCGTCGAATCGCCGGACGCCCTGCTCTGCTTCGACCGTGACCGCTACCGGGAAATCGTCGAGTTTGTGGAATCAGAGGGCGGCAAGATCATCGGGCGCGACATGGAGGAGGACACTCTGGCCGTCGTCTTCAAGGATCATGGTCCGTTCGGTATGAGCTGCACCAGACCGGAGCTGAACGACACCGAACTGCACTGCGCTCTCTAGCCCCCAACGGAGAATCGGGATAGTCATGACTTCACCCGAAGGCCCACCGTCAGATGCGAAGCGTGAATAGCGACGACAAAGGGATTGCTCCAGTGGTTTTGAGGCACCCCGCGTCTGCGTGTGGCGGCGCGATCTCTGCGCGAGTGTAGTCCACCGCTTCTCCCACCAAGGAATGTCGTCGCAGTTCTGCTGCCGAATGGAATTCTTCACGAGTTCCCGCGCGGGCTGCCGCCGCGGATTCCATCCGCCACGCCGCCGCCGTCGTTCGCGACGAGGGTGCGGAAGTGGTCGGTATCGTTCAGCCCGTCTATTGCGAGCTGTTCTCGATCAGCGTCGGAAGCGTTCTCGGCGGTGCGCGCTCGCAGCAGGACGACGCCCGCGACCCCATGTGCGTGGCGAGCGGACAAGTCGGCGAGGAAAACCCTCGCTGCACGGCTACGCCGGCGTTCCGAACGAAGACTTCGCGCCGAGACGTTGACTGTCGATATAATGGAGGATAATATCAGTTATATGAGAACAGAGGCACCGCTCCTCGCTCCGATCTTCCGGTCGGACGGACAAGCGCGCCTGCTCTCCACCTTGTTGCTCACCGGCGACGAACTGAGCGTCACCGATCTGGCCAATCGGGCCAGCCTGGCCTACCCGACCGCGCACCGCGAGGTTGCGCGGCTGGCGGACGCAGGCATCCTGAGCGAGAGATATGTGGGCCGCACGAGGCTCATCCGCGCCAACGACGAGAGCCCGCTGGTGGACCCCTTGCGCAAGATCCTCATGGTCGCGACCGGCCCCGTGGTGATCCTGGCCGAGGAGTTCTCCCGTATCGATGGGATCGAGTCGGCGTTCCTCTATGGCTCTTTCGCCGCGCGGATGCGAGGAGAAACCGGTCCGGCACCGCACGACATCGACGTCATGGTGCTCGGTGAGCCCAATGTGGAAGCGGTGTACGAGGCGTGCGCCCGGACCGAGGCCGCGGTGCACCGTCCCGTGAACCCGACGATCCTCACTCCTGAGGAGTTCGCCCCGCCCTCCGCCTTCCTCGACAACGTGCGCCGCGGCTCGGTGGCCGCCGTGATCGGGGAACTGCCGTGGCGCTGAATCCGCTCACCCGCGTCCAGCAGGCGACGGTCCTCGTGTTGGTCGAGGCGCGACGTCTCGATGTCGTGCCCGCGGACTTCGCGCGTGCGACCTCGTTTCTTCGTCAGGCCGAAGAGCGCCTGAACCAATTGGCGCTGCTCACCAGTGTCGTCGTCAGATACGGCATTGCCTACGACGCCTGTCACGACACGGGCGAGGCATTGCTTGCGGCCTACGGCTTCCGGACGATCAATGGGCCCGGCCAGCACGAGGCGCTCGGCCACTATCTGCGTGCGGTCCTCGACACACCGCCGGCGGACAGGGCGGCGCGAGAGTTCGACCGTCTGCGACGTGCTCGCAACCAGGACCGCTACGAGGCGAAACCGGTGGGTGCCGCGGCGACCGAGAAGGCCGAGCAGGTCGCCCGAACGCTGTTCGACGCCGCCCTCGCCAGAGGGATCTCGCCGTGACCCAGCAGTCCGCAAACAATCCGTGGAGTCAAGGCGGCGCCGACAGCCCCCATGGGCTCAACTGCGGTGAACGCCTGAATCAGCGGCATCCCGCTTCTTCACAGACACTTTTCGGCTACGTAACGTGGTGGAGTTCCGCTTCAACGTCTCCAGCCACTGGATTTTGAGACGGCCCCATCTGCTTCCGCATATGGGGCCGTCTCTGTTGGTGCGATGGGAGCATCCGTGGGTTCTGCGTGCCTATTGTGCGGGTGTGCGTCGGTGCCGCGGATGCCCGCAAATTGCAGCACCAAAGGGTGCGCGGACGCGTGGCATGACATACATCCTCCCAACTCACAAGGCTGCGGCACGAAACTTGGGGCGCTTCGCTCCGGATGAGCGCGTGAAGCTTGCCTCACTGCCCGGGGAATACCGCAGCCGTCCAACCTCAGCGAACCGACTCGCGCTAGGCTACCTGCCGCACGTGATTTAGGATCTGCCCATGACGAATCTTCAGGGTGCGGTTGTTCTGGTAGTCGGCGCCGCCGGCGGGCTCGGCTCGCGGATCGCCGATCAGCTGGAGAGTAACGGCGCCATTGTTGCCCGGTCGTCAAAGTCTGCTGGGCACGATCTACGCGCACCCTCTGTGATTCGGGAGGTGCTGGATGCCACGAATGCGCAGCACGGACGTCTCGACGGGCTAGTGGTTGCGTCCGGGGTCGTCGCCTTCGGCGCCGCTTCAGACCTTGAACCCGCCACGGTGGACGAACTGTTCGCTGTGAACACGACCAGTGCGATCCAGCTCATTACCCTGAGCCAGCCCTACCTCGCGGCCTCGGCACGTGAGGGCCGGGAGCCCTTCGTGGTAACACTGAGCGGCGTTGTCGCTGAGACACCCGTCGCCGGTCTGGCAGCATACTCGGCGTCGAAAGCTGGGCTCGCGGCCTTCGTTGTCGCAGCGGCGCGCGAGTATCGCCGCGCGGGCATCCGACTCGTGGACGCCCGCCCAGGCCACACTGGCACCGCGCTGTCCGAGCATCCGATCGCCGGGTCCGCGCCGCGATTCGGAGCGGGGCTGGATCCAGACCTGGTTGCAGCGCGGATTATCACCGCGATCGTCGATGGCGAGAAGGATCTGCCCAGCACCGCCTTCTAGGCTCGGCGGAGCTGATGAAACTGAGCGCTGTATGCGAAAGGCCAGGCTCGAGAGTGCGAGCCTGGCCTTTCGAATACAGCGCTAACGAGTCGGATGGATTCCGAAGTGGGTTCATTGCTGACGGCCGGGGCATCGAATCCACCTTGCTCCTGCTCGGAACCGACCCGAGGCGTCAGAAGTTCCTTGCATGCCGCATGGGTGTCAGTCACAGTGCCTGAGTAGATCGTGCTGTCAGCAGAGTTCAGGTCCACCGTGGACACCGCCTCGCAGCGGTGATGCACGGTGCCGCGACCGCGCGGAGGCGATCTTGGCTGCCGTGGATGCGGCTTGCCCTGCCCTACCCTTGTATCCATGGGGGGGGTATTGCTGTGCTGAAGAAAATTGACCAGTGGGACGTGCGGGTCCTTTACGCCGGGATGATTGCCCTGATGCTGGCGGCGTTCGTGTGGTTCGCCGGCGACCGTCTCCTTGAGGCATCAGTGTTCCTTTCGGTAGGGACGGTCTACGCATTTGTCGTGGTTCGCGTCGTCTCACGATCATTCCGGGCGTTCACGGTGATGCTCTGGACGTTCCTCCTGAACTACTGGACGTTGATCTCATTCGACGTCGGTGGTGCTTTGGACATCCCCGCGGCGGGGCCGTGGTTCATAGGGTTCATCGTCGGCGGAATCGCCGGCGGATACGTCCGGTCGGGACCGGGTGCCGGGTCAGAGGGCACGCAAACCCGCCCGCGCCGGCCCGACGCCGACGGCAAGTTCTCCGGCGGGTGGCGCCTGGCACTGATCAACGGAGTGTGCGCGCTGGTGCTGTTCGGCATCGGAACAGCCCAATTGGTCCTCCTGTCACCGACGGCGCCTGCTGTTGCAGTGCTTGTTGTCGCTGTTATCGCAGGCTGGGCGTTGTTCCGCTTCCCGCTGCCGCTGCAAATTAGAAACGGCCTCCTTATCCTTGGCCTACCCGTTGTGTGGTTTGCCTTGGCGTTCGCGGGTGGTGCCACCGACCAGATGGCCCTTCCGCATGCGTCGGCTTATGGCGCCCTCGCCGGCATTTTGATAGGCGGACGGTACTGGAGCGGCCCCCGGTTGGGCGAGCCCCGGCCGCCCTTCAACGGCCCGGGACGGCGGCGCCGCCGACGGAAACGTCGGCCGAAGCAGCAGACGCAAACACAGAAGCGCGAAAAACCAGCTGTAGCCGCCGCCCGTGAGAAGCAAGCCAAGGAGCGTTGAATCTAATCTGGCTGTGGCTGATGGACGCGTACTCGGTCGGCGGAGCGTCGCAGGGCTGTTCAATCGGAGAAGCGCGGCGAATAGACTGCCGACGGATCTGAGAGCGGCAGCGAGGAACTGGTCGCGAAGCAACCGCAGAGGTTATTCAGCTGCGCAACGTGGTGGAGTTCCGCTTCAACGTATGACGGCTTGGTAAATTCATCAAGTAATTAAGGATTACCTCGAGAAGCTCCGATTACAGAATCGGGGCTTTTCCTGTGCCCGGGGACGTTACCGCGGAGCATCCGGAACGTCAAGACCCGTTGCGGAATTCGGCCGGTGGAAGCGTGTCAAATGTTGCAGCTCGGTAACGAACTTTACAGCTGGTCAACTTTCCGCGCGTACGGCTGAATGTGGGGTTTACGCTTCATCCCATGTGAGACGGGCCACACTGCCGCTGGGGGAGTGTGGACGTCTGCCCGGTGCCTACGGCCTCGGTCTCAACCACACCACAGAAACAAGGAGGCGGAATGCGATTCGGTCGTATTTCCAAAGCAGTGGGCGTGGCAGCAGCAGCTGCCCTGGCCCTTAGCGCCTGCGCCGGCAACAGCGGCGGGACAACCCCGACCACTGCTGCGGCAGCAAGCAAATCAGGCGGATCTGCCACAGTCGTGGAGGTGAACGCCTTCAACACGTTCAACCCCAACACGGCTGACGGCAACACAGACATCAACTCAAAGATCAGCTACGCCACCCACTCGGGCTTCTTCTACATCGACAACAAGCTGAACGTTGTCCGCAACGAGAAGTTCGGCAAGATGGAGAAGAGTTCGGACGATCCGCTGACCGTCAAGTACACCATCAATGACGGAGTGAAGTGGTCAGACGGCACGCCCGTCACGACAGCTGACCTCCTGCTGCAGTGGGCCGCCTTCTCCGGGTACTACAACGACGCCGATTCGGAAGCCAAGACCGGAACGTCCTACTTCTCGTACGCCGGCGATCCCACCGGTATCGCCCTGACGGACTTCCCGGAGCTCAGCGCCGACGGCAAGTCCATGACGATCAAGTACTCCAAGCCCTTTGCCGACTGGGAAATCGCGCTCGGCGGCCCCGGCATCGACATCCCCGCCCACGTCCTGGCCAAGAAGGCAGGCCTGGCGGACGCCAAGGCGTTCGTCGACCTGCTCAAGAGCACGCCGCGCGGCGACTCCAAGGCCCCCAAGGCCGCCAACGCGCAGCTCCAGGCCATGGCCGAGCTGTGGAACACCGGGTTTGACTCCAAGACCCTGCCGGCGGACCCGAGCCTGTACCTCTCCAACGGCCCCTACATCGTCAAGGGCGTCAACCAGGACCAGTCCCTGACCATGGTCAAGAACAAGGACTACAACTGGGGTCCGGAGGCCAAGCTCGACGAAATCACCGTCCGCTACATTGGCGATTCCGCAGCCCAGGTCCAGGCCCTCAAGAACGGCGAGGCAGACATCATCGCCCCGCAGGCCTCCGCCGACACGGTGGACCAGCTCAAGGCGCTGCAGAGCCAGGGCGTCACGGTCGACCAGGGCAACCAGCTCTCCTACGACCACATCGACCTCAACTACAGCGGCCCGTTCGCGGAGAAGAACGTCCGTGAGGCGTTCATGAAGGCTGTTCCGCGCAAGGACATCGTGGACAAGATCGTCAAGAAGCTTGACCCGAAGGCGGCGCCGCTGGACTCCCAGCTGTTCGTCCCGGACCAGGCTGCCTACGCCGACTCGGTCAAGAACAACGGCTCCTCCGCTTACCAGGACGTCGACATCGACGGCGCCAAGAAGCTTCTCAACGGCGCCACCCCCGAAGTCCGCATCATGTACAACAAGGACAACCCCAACCGCGTTGACGCTTTCTCGCTGATCCGCGAGTCCGCCACCAAGGCCGGTTTCAAGATCGTCGACGGCGGCCTTGGCAAGTCCGACTGGGGCAAGGCCCTCGGCAAGGGCGGCTACGACGCCACCATCTTCGGCTGGATCAACCCGGGCGTCGGTGTCTCCGGTGTTCCGCAGATCTTCAAGTCGGGCAACGATTCCAACTTCAACCTGTTCACCGATCCCGAAGCCGACAAGCTGATGGACGAACTGATTGTCACCACGGACAAGTCCAAGCAGGACGCCCTCATCGCCCAGATCGACAAGAAGATCTGGGCTTCCGCCTACGGTCTTCCGCTCTTCCAGGCAGTCGGTGTCGACGCGTACAGCGACCGCATCACCGGCGTGAAGTACATGCCGAACCAGACCGGTGTCTGGTGGAACTTCTGGGAGTGGGCTCAGAAGTAGCCGACGACCGCACGTAGCATTTGCCAGCAAAGGCGTCGGGACCAAGGCACGATCGGTCCCGACGCCTTTCTGGCGGCACCCCCTGACGATGCCTTGGCCCCCGCCGCACTACCGGCGGGAACAGGCCAGACTCCGCGACCGGTCCGGGCAATCCCTGGGCCCGAATACCGAGGTTCGATTCCAATGGTGACCTACATATTCCGGCGGCTGATTACCGCCGCACTCATCCTTCTCGGCGCGTCCTTCCTGGTGTACCTCCTGACAGCGGCGTCGGGGGATCCGCTCGAGGAATTCCGTGCCAGCAGCGCGCCCAACAAACAGCAGCTGATCGACGCACGGACCGAACTCCTGCAGCTGGACACTCCCGCCCCTCTGCGGTACTTCAAATGGCTCGGCGGTGCGGCGCAATGCCTCATCCCCTTCGCCAACTCCTGTGATCTCGGCAAGAACATCGCCGGCCAGCCCATCACCGATGCCCTGGGGCACGCGCTGATCCAGACCCTGACACTCGTCACCGGCGCCACCATCCTGGCCATCCTGATCGGCATCACGCTGGGCATCGTCACCGCCCTGCGCCAGTACAGCACCCTGGATTACGGCGTGACGTTTATGGCGTTCCTGTTCTTTTCCCTGCCGATCTTCTGGGTCGCCGTCCTGCTCAAGGAATTCGGCGCGATCGGCTTCAATGACTTCCTCCGGAATCCCGATGTTCCGATAGCCAGCGCGCTGGCAATCGGCGCCCTGGCCGGAGTGATCACGGCGGTGGCCGCAGGCGGCGCAATGGGGCGCCGGCTGCTCACCGGGGGCGTGGCCTTCCTGTTCGTGAGCGCCGTGCTGATGTACTTCTCCGCCACCGAGTGGTTCAAGAACCCCGGGCTTGGTCCCGTTGTCATCGCCATCGCGGGCGTCGGCATCGCGTTCGCCGTCACGCTGCTCTCGGCCGGCCTGAAAAACCGCAAGGCGCTGCAGTCCGCCCTGATCGCCGTCGGCGTGGGACTGGTTGTCTACTTCGTGATCCAGCCTCTCCTGGATGAGGCCACGTTCCTGATGATCGTGCTGCTCGCTGTGGCTGCCGTGCTAGTCGGCATGGGGATCGGATTCCTGATGGGTGGCTACGACCGCGGCCAGTCGATGCGCGCAGCCGCGTTGACCTCGTTCCTGGTGGGATTCCTGATCCTGATGGACCGCTACATGCAGGCGTGGCCGAGCTACTTCAACAACAGCCGGGTCCGCGGCCGTCCCATCGCCACCATCGGCGCCAGCACACCGAACATCGAAGGTGACTTCTGGATCCTCAGCCTGGACTCCTTCACCCACCTGATCCTCCCCACCGTGGCCCTGATCCTGATTTCGCTGGCCGGCTACACACGCTTCACCCGCGCATCGATGCTGGAAATCATGAACATGGACTACATCCGGACCGCCCGGGCCAAGGGGCTTTCGGAGCGGACCGTCGTCATGCGCCACGCTTTCCGGAACGCGCTGATCCCGATCGCCACCATTGTCGCGTTCGACATCGGCGGCCTGATCGGCGGCGCCGTCATCACCGAGTCGGTCTTCTCCGTCCGGGGGATGGGGTTCCTCTTCCTTGACGGCATCCAGCACATCGACCCCAACCCCGTCATGGGCGTCTTCATCTGCGTGGCCATCACGGCCATGGTTTTCAACCTCATTGCGGACCTTGCGTACTCCGCACTTGATCCACGGGTAAGGGTAAAAGCATGAGCCAGCCAAGTCAGCAGGATGAAATCATGGCCGAAGATGCCGGTGTGGGCCGCACGGACGCCGCCGGAATCGAACCCATTCTCGAGGCCAAGGGCCTCAGCCAGGGCCAGATTGTCCGCAAACGGTTCCTCGGCCACTCCGGCGCGATCATCGGGCTCGTGGTCTTCGCCACCATCTTCATCGTGGCCTTCACCTCCGTAGGGTATGCGGGCATCCCCGGCTGGTGGAAGTACAGCCACGAGGACGTGTCTCCGCTGGTCAACGACGGCGCGCCCACCGCGTCCTTCTTCCCGCCGGCATGGGGGGAGCACCCGTTCGGCCAGGACCGGATCGGCCGCGACCTCTTCGCCATGACCATGCGCGGGGCCCAGCAGTCGATCACCATCATGATCGTGATCGGCCTCATCGCCGGCCTGATCGGCGTCATCGTCGGTGCGCTGTCGGGCTACTTCCGCGGCTGGACCGAGGCGATCCTGATGCGCCTCACGGACGTCATCATCATCATTCCGGCCCTGCTGCTCGCAGCCGTGATGGCACAACTGGCCGGACGGCGGGATGAAGGAAGCTGGTTTGCCTCCTTCGCCAGCAACAACGGCGTCCTTGCGATCGGGATCTTCCTTGGCCTGATCAGCTGGGTGGGGCTGGCACGCCTGATGCGCGGTGAGTTCCTGTCCCTGCGCGAGCGTGAGTTCGTCGATGCGGCAAGGATCTCCGGGGCCAGCAACGGACGCATCATTTTCAAACACATCCTGCCCAACGCCATCGGCGTGCTGATCGTTAACGTCACACTGACCATGTCGGCGGCCATCCTCACCGAGACGGCCCTGAGTTACCTTGGCGTCGGCGTCAAGGCGCCGGACACCTCGCTGGGGCTGCTCATCTCGCAGAACCAGGCCGCCTTCGCGACCCGGCCGTGGCTCTTTTGGTTCCCGGGCCTGTTCATCGTGCTGATCTGCCTGAGCATCAACTTCATCGGAGACGGCCTGCGGGATGCGTTCGATCCGCGCCAGAAAAAGTTCAATGCCAAGAAGGCTGCGGAAACCGAAGCGGATCCGGCTCCGGTCACTGCCTTCAACGAACTCAAGGACACGTAGATGACGGTCCGGTTCCGTGCCGCCCGGCCGGGCCGCCGCCTACTGGACGGCGACGGCCCAGTAGCTGGCCGCCAGAAGCAGTATGTCAACGGTTATTGCCGCCCAGCGGTACGTCACGGTCGCCCGGGTGGAGGCGGCGTCGCCGGCCGAAAGCCGGCCGCTCTCCACCAGCTCGTCCCAGCGCTCCCGCACGAGCCGGGCGGCCTGGCCGGAGTCCGTGGATTTGAGATCTCCGGGCCGCACGGACCGGCCGGGCCCGTAGGTTGTTGCCGGAAGTCCCCGGAGGTCTTCGGGACGGGCATTGCGGCCGCCCCAGATGCCGGGCGCCGGTGCGGCCCAGGACGTGTAGCTCTTCTCGGCGGTGACCAGCGTCAGCGCGAAACGCGTATCGACATGCACCAGGGCCGCCCAGGGAACGGCGATGGACCGGAACGGATTTTCCAGGCTGACCCCGCTCTCATGCACCACGACGGCGGGCATCCAGAACAGCTGCCAGCCGAGGAACGCGACCAGCACCAGCGGGGCGATGCCGGTCAGGGCCCCGGGACCTGCGGAGACCGCGGTCACCACGATGCCGAAAGCCGCCACCGCCCAGGACAGCCACGCGAACCACTTGTTCGTGCGGGCTTTGAAGATTTCATCGGTACCGGCATGTGGCGCAGAGCTCATGCCCCCAATAATTCAGTATTCCGAGCCACAGCACTAATTCCCGGTGAACCGGCGGCTCGGGTGGAAGGAAGACCCCATCATGACTGACTTCATCGCCGTCGACCCGGCCGTCACCCCGGCACCAGGCCAGGGGGCACCCGTCCTGGAAGTCCGCGATCTCAGCGTCGACTTCGGCGTGGACAAGAAATGGGTCCCGGCCGCCATCGGGTTGAACTACGAGGTCCGTGCCGGCGAGGTGCTCGCCATCGTGGGGGAGTCCGGCTCGGGCAAGAGCGCCAGCTCGATGGCGTTGCTGGGCCTGCTGCCCAGCAACAGCCGTGTGACTGGAAGTGTCAAGCTCGCCGGACAGGAGCTGCTGGGGACGAACGAGGCCAACATCCGTGCCGTCCGCGGCAAGGACGTCGCTGTGATCTTCCAGGAGCCCATGACTGCCCTGAACCCGGTCTACACCGTCGGTGCCCAGATCGTGGAGACCGTCCGCCTGCACAGCGAAGTCTCGCCCGACGAAGCCCGGCTGCGCGCCCTGCGCATGCTCGAGCTCGTGGAGCTGCCGGATCCGGAGAAGGCCTTCCGGTCCTACCCCCACCAGCTTTCCGGCGGCCAGCGCCAGCGCGCGATGATCGCCCAGTCGCTCTCCTGCGATCCGAAGCTGCTGATCGCCGACGAGCCCACCACCGCCCTGGACGTAACGGTCCAGGCGGAAATCCTGGACCTGATGCGCAACCTGCGGAACAAGCTGGACAGCGCCATCGTCCTGATCACCCACGACATGGGAGTTGTCGCCGACCTGGCCGACCGGATCGCCGTGATGCGCCGGGGCGTGATCGTGGAAACCGGCACGGCCGCGGAAATCTTCCACAACCCCCAGCACGAATACACGAAGGCCCTGCTGGCTGCCGTTCCGCACCTCGGACAGGGCGGCGCGGACCCGGCCGCGGAAGTCGATGTCACCGCCGCCCTCGCCGCCGCCACCAACGCCGAACTCTCCTCCATCCCGGAAGACCAGCTCCTCCGGCGCGAGCGTGAAAATGCGGCGGCGCTGGCGGCCGCGGAGGCCGCCAAGCCGCAGGGGCAGCCGGTCCTGGAGCTGACGGACGTCGCCATCGAGTACCCCAAGCAGGGGCGGGTGCCCGCCTTCCGCGCCGTGGAGGGCGCCAACCTGGTCATCTATCCGGGGCAGGTTGTCGGCCTGGTGGGGGAGTCCGGTTCGGGCAAGACCACCATCGGCCGCGCCGCCGTCGGGCTGCTGCCGGTCGCGGCCGGGACCATGAAGGTCGTTGGGCAGGACATTTCCGCCGCCAAGAGGAACGGCCGGCAGCTGCACGAGATGCGCCGCCACGTCGGCATGGTGTTCCAGGACCCGTCGTCGTCGCTGAACCCGCGTCTTCCGATCGGCGAGAGCATCGGCGAGCCGATGTTCCTCGCCGGGGTGGCCAAAGGCGGCGAGCTGCAGAAACGCATCGAGGCGCTGCTGGACCAGGTGGAGCTGCCGCGGAATTACCGCAACCGCTACCCGCATGAGCTCTCCGGCGGGCAGAAGCAGCGAGTGGGCATTGCGCGGGCGCTCTCGCTGAAGCCGAAACTGATGGTCGCTGATGAGCCCACCTCGGCCCTGGACGTGTCCGTGCAGGCCAAGGTGCTTGATCTGTTCCAGAACCTGCAGAAGGAGCTCGGGTTCGCCTGCCTCTTCGTCACCCACGACCTCGCCGTGGTTGACGTGCTGGCGGACCGGATCTGCGTGATGCAGCGCGGACGCATCGTCGAGCAGGGCACCCGGGACCAGATCCTGCGCAACCCGCAGGAACCTTACACGCAGCGGCTTCTGGCCGCGGTGCCGCTCCCGGATCCGGAAAAACAGCGGGAACGCCGCGAGTTGCGTGCCCAGTTGCTCGCAGCGGGACAGAGTTAACCCAAGGTTAACTGGGTTCGCCGACCGCCGAATACTACCAGCCGGTAGTGTGTGACTTAGAATACATTGCGCTTGACGCCAACGGTCACGCTATTGCCGGGTCACGGTTTGGCAACAGAGTTCCACCATCTGGACAGTCTCGGGTTAGGCTACTCGTATATGTAGGCCACGTCACAGGGGATACCCCTGTGCCTGCCTGCGGGGAAGCACAAGTCTTTCCCTCACGAACTCCCACAACTCATAGGAGGCGGAATGCGTTTTTCGCGCACTTCCAAAGCACTGGGCATGGTGGCCATCGCCGCTCTCGCCCTGGCCGGATGCGGCGCCGGAGGCGGCACCTCAAACGGTGGCAGCCAGGCTGCCGGCGACCCCAACAAGGTCATCACCGCGTACAGCAACGAACCGCAGAACCCCCTGATGCCCGCCAATACCGGCGAAGTCTACGGCGGCCGCGTCGTCGAACTCCTCTTCGCGGGCCTGACCAGCTACGATCCCAGCGGCAAGTCTGTCAACGCCCTGGCCGAGTCCATCGAATCCGCGGACGGCCAGAACTACACCATCAAGGTCAAAAAGGGCACCAAGTTCACCAATGGTGAGGAAGTCACCGCCAAGAGCTTCGTTGACGCCTGGAACTTTGCTGCGCTGAGCACCAACGCGCAGGGCAACAGCAGCTTCTTTGAGTCCGTCGAAGGCTATGACGCCGTCAGCGCCACCTCGAAGCAGACCGGAGCGGATGGCAAGGTAACCGAGGTTCCTGCCCCCACCGCACAGACCCTCTCCGGACTGGTCCTGAAGGACGATTCCACCATTGAGGTCAAGCTGACGCAGCCGGAGGCCGACTGGCCGCTGCGCCTCGGCTACTCGGCATTCATGCCGCTGCCCGCCGACGCCCTCAAGGACCCGAAGAAGTTCGGCGAGAACCCCATCGGCAACGGCCCCTACAAGATGGAGAAGGAAGGCGCCTGGCAGCACGACAGCCAGATCGCCCTCGTCAAGAACCCTGACTACAAGGGGGCCCGCGAAGCCAAGAACGGCGGCGTGACCTTCAAGTTCTACACCGATCCGGCCCCGGCCTACACGGATATCCAGGCCAACAACCTGGACGTGACGGATGTTCTCCCCACCAACGCGCTGAAGACCTACACCACGGACTTCCCGGAGAACAACCTGAACAAGCCGTACGCCGGCAACTCCACCCTGAACATCCCGGGCTACCTGCCCGAGTTCCAGGGCGAAGCAGGCAAACTGCGCCGCCAGGCCCTCTCCATGGCGATCAACCGCGAGGAAATCACCAAGGTCATCTTCTCCGGCACCCGCATCCCGGCCAAGGACTTCACATCCCCGGCTGTTGACGGCTACAACGACAACGTCGCCGGTTCCGAGGTCCTGAAGTTCGATGCCGCCAAGGCGAAGGACCTCTGGGCCAAGGCTGATGCCATGAGCCCGTGGCCTGCAGACAAGACCCTGCAGCTCGCGTACAACACCGACGGCGGCAACAAGGAATGGATCGACGCCGTTGCCAACAACTTCAAGAACAACCTGGGAATCAAGGCCGAAGGCCAGCCGTTCGCCAAGTTCGCTGAAATCCTGAAGCTGCGCGTCGCCAAGGAACTGCCGGGCCTGACCCGCGCCGGCTGGCAGGCCGACTACCCGTCGCTGTACAACTTCCTGGGCCCGCTCCTGAAGACCGGTGCCAGCGCCAACTACGAGGCCTACTCGAACCCCGAGTTCGACAAGCTTCTCACTGAGGGCCTGGGCGCCAAGTCCACGGACGACGCCAACAAGAAGTTCACCCAGGCGCAGGAGGTCCTGTTCAAGGACCTCCCCAACCTGCCGCTGTGGTACTCCGCCCGCCAGGCTGTCTGGAGCCAGAATGTCAGCAACGTTGACTCCGGCTGGAACGGCGTTCTGCAGTACTGGGCCATCACGGCCAAGTAGTTCCTGAGTTCTGCGGAACTCATTCACACATCACTAAAGCTTGGGGGTCCGGCCTTGCCGGACCCCCATATGCTTGAAACCGGCAGGAAGCTGTCCCCATGATTCCCCTTCGTTCCACCATCACACCGGAGGCGCTGCTGTGATCCAGTTCATCCTCCGGCGCCTGCTGCAGGTCATTCCGGTATTCCTCGGAACCACCCTGCTCGTCTACTTCATGGTCTTTGCCCTTCCGGGCGACCCCATCCGCGCGCTCTTCGGCGACCGCCCGCCGAGCGAGGCGGTCATCGCGCAGCTGCGCCAGCAGTACAACCTGGACCAGCCGTTCTGGGTACAGTACGGGCTGTTCCTCAAGAACCTCTTCACGTTCAACCTCGGCGTCGATTTCACCGGCCAGCCGATCGCTGCCACCCTGGCCCGCGTCTTCCCGGTCACGGCCATGCTCGCCATCGAAGCACTCATCATCCAGGGCGTGTTCGGCATCGCCTTCGGCCTCGTCGCCGGCCTGCGCAAGGGCGGCATCTTCGACAGCACGGTCCTCGTGCTCTCGCTCGTTGTGATCGCCATCCCCACCTTCGTGCTCGGCTTCGCGCTGCAGCTGCTGATCGGAGTCCAGCTGGGGTGGGCCAAACCCACGGTCGGTTCCAATGTCACCTGGGGAAGCCTGATCCTCCCCGCGGTGGTCCTCGGTATGGTCTCTTTCGCCTACGTGCTGCGCCTGACGCGTGCGTCCGTCATCGAGAACATGAACGCCGACTACGTCCGCACCGCCACCGCCAAGGGCCTCGCCCGGCGCCAGGTCGTGGTGACCCACGTCCTGCGCAACTCGCTGATCCCCGTGATCACGTACCTCGGCGCGAGCCTGGGCGGCCTGATGGGCGGCGCGATCGTGACCGAAGCCATCTTCAATGTCCCCGGCGTTGGCCAGAAGCTGTACCAGGCCATTCTCCGAAGCGAAGGCCCCACCGTGGTCGCCATTGTGAGCGTCCTGGTGCTGGTCTTCGTACTCGCCAACCTGTTGGTCGATCTGCTGTACGCCTGGCTTGACCCGAGGATCCGCTATGAAAACTAATCGAAAATTCGAGCACTTTGTTGCCCCGGTCGAGGAAACCCCTCTGCTGGCAACGGATGCCGTCAAAGTCAACGACGCCCCGCTGAGCCTCTGGGCAGACGCCTGGCGCAAGCTCCGCCGTCGGCCGCTCTTCATCATCTCCGCGGTCATGATCGCGCTGATCATCGTGGTGGCGGTGTTCCCCGGGCTCTTCACCCAGGTGGCCCCGGACAACGGCTGCGAGCTGGCGAACTCCAACGGAGCACCCACCGAAGGCCACCCGCTGGGGTTCACTTTCCAGGGCTGCGACATCTACTCGCGCATCATCCACGGCACCCAGGCATCGCTCATGGTGGGTGTGTTCTCCGTGATCTCCGTGCTGATCATCGGCGTCACCCTCGGCGCCCTGGCCGGCTTCTTCGGCGGCTGGGTTGACACCGTCATCGCCCGGCTCGGCGACATCTTCTTCGCCCTGCCGATCGTCCTCGGCGCCCTGGTCCTCACCCAGCTTCCGCTCATGCGGGAAAACCGCGGTGTCTGGACGGTGGTCCTCGTGCTCGTGGTCCTCGGCTGGCCGCAGATGGCCCGCATTACCCGCGGCGCCGTCATCGAGGTCCGCAACGCCGACTTCGTGACGGCTGCCCGGTCGCTCGGTGTCTCCCGGATCGGTTCCCTGGTCAGCCATGTGCTCCCGAACGCCCTGGCGCCCATCATTGTGCTCGCGACCATGGAACTGGGCGTCTTCATCGTCGCCGAAGCCACACTCTCGTTCCTCGGAATCGGCATGCCCGGCTCCGTGATGTCCTGGGGTAACGACATCTCCGCCGCGCAGTCCTCCATCCGCACCAACCCGGCTGTCTTGCTCTACCCGGCAACAGCCCTGTCCATCACCGTGCTGAGCTTCATCATGCTGGGCGACGCCCTCCGTGATGCGCTCGACCCGAAGAGCCGTCAGCGATGAAGGAGGCAACCATGACAACTTCCGACGTCACGATTCAAGAGGCCGGAACCCCGGCCGACCGGCCGCTGCTGGAAATCCGCGATCTCGCGATTTCGTTCAAGACCGGCAGCGGCGAAGTCCAGGCCGTGCGCAACGCACACCTGACCATCATGCCCGGCGAGACCGTCGCCATTGTCGGCGAGTCCGGATCCGGCAAGTCAACGACGGCGCTGGCCGCCATCGGCCTGCTGCCCGGGAACGGCCGCATTGCCGGCGGGCAGATCCTGCTCGACGGCGAGGACATCTCGCACGCATCCGAGAAGCGCATGATCGAACTGCGCGGCAACACGATCGGCATGGTCCCGCAGGACCCGATGTCCAACCTGAACCCGGTCTGGAAGATCGGCGACCAGGTCAAGGAGACGCTGAAGGCCAACGGCCGCCCCAGCGGGCCCGACGACGTCGCGAAGGTCCTGGCGCAGGCCGGCCTGCCCGACGCCGCCCGGCGGGCGAAGCAGTACCCGCACGAGTTCTCCGGCGGCATGCGCCAGCGCGCGCTGATCGCCATCGGCCTGTCCTGCCAGCCGCGCCTGCTCATCGCCGATGAGCCGACGTCGGCCCTGGACGTCACCGTGCAGCGCCAGATCCTGGACCACCTCGAAAAGATGACCTCGGAGCTGGGCACGTCCGTGCTGCTCATCACCCACGACCTCGGCCTCGCAGCGGAGCGTGCCGACAAGGTCGTGGTCATGTACCGCGGCAACGTCGTCGAGGCGGGTCCGTCCCTGGAGCTGCTGCAGAACCCGCAGCACCCCTACACCCAGCGGCTGGTGGCCTCGGCGCCGTCGCTGGCGTCACGGCGCATCCAGGTGGCCAAGGAGCTCGGCGTCACGACGAACGAGCTGCTGGCCCCCGCGGAGGCTGCAGTGGCTGCCCCGACGCAGACGGACGACGTGCTGCAGATCCAGAACCTGAGCAAGGTCTTCAAGCTGCGCTCCGGGTTCGGCAAGTCGGCGGACTTCACCGCCGTCGACGACGTCTCCTTCAGCGTCAAGCGCGGAACGACGACGGCGATCGTGGGCGAGTCGGGTTCCGGGAAGTCCACCGTCGCGCAGATGGTGCTGAACCTGCTGGAGCCGACCTCCGGAAAGATCGTGTTCGACGGCGTGGACACCTCCGCGCTGAAAACCAAGGAGATCTTCGCGTTCCGCCGCCGGGTGCAGCCCATCTTCCAGGACCCCTATGGTTCCCTGGACCCGATGTACAACATCTACCGGACCATCGAGGAGCCGCTCCGCGTCCACAAGATCGGGGACAAGGCCAGCCGCGAAAAGAAGGTCCGCGAGCTGCTGGACCAGGTGTCACTGCCGCAGTCCACCATGCAGCGGTACCCGAACGAGCTCTCGGGCGGACAGCGCCAGCGCGTCGCGATCGCCCGTGCCCTGGCCCTGGATCCCGAAGTGATCATCTGCGACGAGGCCGTGTCCGCCCTGGACGTCCTGGTGCAGGCGCAGGTGCTGAACCTGCTCGCCGAGCTGCAGTCCCGGCTGGGCCTGACCTACCTGTTCATCACCCACGACCTCGCGGTGGTGCGGCAGATCGCCGACCACGTGTGCGTGATGGAGAAGGGCAAGCTGGTGGAAACCGGCTCGACCGACGACGTCTTCGACGCGCCGCAGCGGGACTACACCAAGGCGCTGCTCAACGCCATCCCGGGTGCGCGCCTGATGCTGCCGCCGGAAGTTGCCTGAGCTTGGCTGACGTGAGCTGAACGCGCAGGAGCCGGTGTCCGCCCCCGGGGGGACGCCGGCTCCTGTCACTTAAGAAACGTCCGCCGCTTTCAGCGGTCTGCCGGCGCCGCCCGTTCGGACTCTGCTGTCCGGGACTCCGCTGTCCGCAGACCGAGCCCGTCGAGCCGCTGCGCCAGCAGAACGGCCAGCGCGGCGTGTCCCCCGGGGGCCATGTGGACGCCGTCGGCCATGTAGTCGGTGAGGTTGTAGCGCGTCAGCCAGTCTCCAACGCTGACAAAGGGAACCGACTGCCGGGCCGCCACGGCGCCCAGCAGCGTGTCGACCTCGGTGCGGCGGCCCCCGCCATCCGCAGCACCGCGGGCGAGTGTTCCGACCACGGCCAGCCGCGCATCGGGGTAGCGCTGCCGGATGCTGGCGATCAGCCGCTCCGCATTGGCTGAAATCTGCTCATCGGTCGCGCCTCGGGAGGCGTCGTTGCCGCCGCCCTCAATCACGACGAGGGGCGGCGAGCCGTAGGGGAGCAGCCAGTCGCCGCGCTGCAGGGCATCTATATAGTTGCCGGTCGTGCCGTTGGAGGAGACAAAGCCGGTGCCGCCGCGGCCACAGAAGTGCACCTGGTAGCCCAGGCTTGCCAGTGCCGTCCGGGGCCAGGAAGACGCGGGCTCGGACTGGGAATCGCCGATCAGCACGGCCGTCCTGGCGATGTCCGCCACCACCACCTCGTTGCGGCCATTGGCAGGATTCCGGTAGACCGTGCCCGCCGGCATGGTGCCCGGAGCCGTTGATGAGGGAAGCTTCCCGGTGGCGTTCGAGCCGGCAGCCATCGGCGCGCCGGGTGCAGGAACGGCCTGGCCGTAGATGCCGTTGCCGGCTGTCGGGTCGGCGGTACGGGCGGGGGGAGTCTGTCCGCAGCCGCCAACAAGGATGCCAACGGCGATCATCGGAGCGACCAAGCGGGACAGAGCCGGGGCGTTGCGCATTAATGTCTCCGAGCTGGCGTTGCTGTCCCAGCAATGATGGGGCATGGAAGCCGGAAAATCCAGTGACTTTACTCACACCCGCGGCGCCATTCTCCCGTCCTGACTGCCCCGCCTGACCTGCGGGAATGATGGATTTTAGGCCAATAAATGCCCAAGCGTTTAGAATGGATGAAGGTGCCCTGTGCCAAAGGGGCGTATCCGTCGTGCGTTCCGGTTGGAAATGTCGCGATACAACAGCTGACTTCACCACTGAATCGAGCAATAACGCATGTCTGAAACCACCACCAACACCGCGGTAGCCACTGCATCGCGCAGTGACCTGCGCAACGTCGCGATCGTGGCCCACGTTGACCACGGCAAGACCACTCTGGTCGACGCCATGCTCAAGCAGACCAACTCCTTTGCCGCGCACAACCACCTTGAGGACCGGGTCATGGACTCCGGTGACCTCGAGCGCGAAAAGGGCATCACCATCCTGGCCAAGAACACCACCGTGGCCTACAACGGACCGTCCTCCAAGGGCGAGACCATCACCATCAACGTCATTGACACCCCCGGCCACGCCGACTTCGGTGGCGAGGTCGAGCGCGGCCTGTCCATGGTCGACGGGGTCGTCCTCCTCGTTGACGCCTCTGAGGGCCCGCTGCCCCAGACCCGCTTCGTCCTCCGTAAGGCCCTCGCCGCCCACCTGCCGGTGATCCTCCTGGTCAACAAGACCGACCGTCCTGACGCCCGGATCGAAGAAGTTGTCCACGAGTCCATGGACCTGCTCCTGGGCCTGGCCTCCGACCTCGCCGACGAAGTTCCGGACCTGGACCTGGACAAGATCCTCAACGTCCCGGTCGTCTACGCCGCCGCCAAGGTCGGCCGCGCGTCCCTCGACCAGCCCGCCGACGGTTCGGCCCCCGACAACGAGGACCTCGAGCCGCTCTTCAAGGCCATCATCGAGCACATCCCCGCGCCGACCTACAACCCGAACGGTGTCCTCCAGGCGCACGTCACCAACCTGGATGCCTCGCCGTTCCTCGGCCGCCTGGCACTGCTGCGTATCTACAACGGCACCCTGCGCAAGGGCCAGACCGTTGCGTGGGCACGCGCCAACGGCGAACTGAAGAACGTCAAGATCACGGAACTGCTGGCCACCAAGGCACTGGACCGCGTCCCGACCGAGTCCGCAGGCCCCGGCGAGATCGTCGCCGTCGCCGGTATCGAGGAAATCACCATCGGTGAGACCCTGACCGACGTCGACAACCCGCAGCCGCTGCCGCTGATCACCGTCGACGATCCGGCCATCTCCATGACCATCGGTATCAACACCTCGCCGCTGGCCGGCCGGGTCAAGGGTGCCAAGGTCACGGCCCGCCAGGTCAAGGACCGCCTCGACAAGGAACTGATCGGTAACGTCTCCATCAAGGTGCTCCCGACCGAGCGCCCGGATGCGTGGGAAGTCCAGGGACGTGGCGAGCTCGCGCTGGCCATCCTGGTCGAGCAGATGCGCCGCGAAGGCTTCGAGCTGACCGTCGGCAAGCCGCAGGTTGTCACCAAGCTCGTCGACGGCAAGGTCCACGAGCCGATGGAGCACATGACCATCGATGTGCCGGAAGAGTACCTCGGCGCCGTCACGCAGCTCATGGCCGCCCGCAAGGGCCGCATGACCAACATGGCCAACCACGGCACCGGCTGGTGCCGCATGGAGTTCATCGTCCCGGCCCGTGGCCTGATCGGGTTCCGCACCAAGTTCCTCACGGACACCCGCGGCGCCGGCATCGCAGCTTCCATCTCCGAGGGCTACGAGCCCTGGGCCGGCCCCATCGAATACCGCACCAACGGTTCGATGATCGCCGACCGCGCCGGTGTTGTGACGCCGTTCGCCATGATCAACCTGCAGGAACGCGGCTCCTTCTTCGTCCGGCCCACCTCCGAGGTCTACGAGGGCCAGATCGTCGGCGAGAACTCCCGCGCCGATGACATGGACGTCAACATCACCAAGGAAAAGAAGCTCACCAACATGCGTGCCGCTTCCTCCGACACCTTCGAGAACCTGACGCCCCCGCGCGACCTGACCCTCGAAGAGTCGCTCGAATTCGCCCGCGAAGACGAGTGCGTCGAAGTCACCCCGGAATCCATCCGCATCCGGAAGCTCATCCTGGACGTCAACCAGCGCGCCAAGTCCAACCGGGCCCGCGCGAAGGTCTAGTTCCAGCGTTTTTCGCTGAAACAACGGATCATTTGTGAATAAGAGAGCTGCCGGTATGGCAGGCGGTATAGCCGCCGCCGTGCCGGCAGCTCTTTTTGTTGCCCTCGCGGGTACCGCCCTGCACGGGCAGGACAGCCTGGTCGCCGGCGTCGGGGTGCCGTGGGGTGCCGCCGCCGCCCTGGTGCTGCTGGGCGCCGTCGAACTGTGGCTCGGCGCCATGTTCCGTTCCGTGCTTCCGACGGCGGCCTGCGGCGTCGTCTGCTATGCGCTGGCCGGCTGGTGGTCCACACTGGAGAACGGCAGGCGCCTGATCATCGGCGACCTGGCCGGTAATCTCTGGATCTATGGCATCGCGGTGGTCACCATCGGCATGCTGGCCTGGTGCCGGCGCTACCGGCCGGCCCAGGCCTAGGCGCGCCCTTCTTCGCGCTGCCCGCCCCGCGGGGCATGCCCATTCTTCGTCCCCGCCCTCCGCAGGGGACATGCTCATTCTTCGAGGCCGCGGGTGGGCATAGCGGCACTATGTCCCTCCGCTGCCCACTCCGGGGGACATGCCCATTCTTCGCGCTCCGCCCTCCGCAGGGGACATGCTCATTCTTCGAGGCCGCGGGTGGGCATAGCGGCACTATGTCCCTCCGCTGCCCACTCCGGGGGACATGCGCAGTTCCTGATCTCGGGACCTGCCCGGTCCTGACCGCGGAATATGTTCCGGCCGGCCCGCAACGAGGGGCATGCCCTTTTGCACATAGCGGTACACGGCCCTGTTTGGACTGCGTCTTCCGGAGCCACGATGTCCACATGGTCAAAATCACCGAAGTTCTTTCAAACTACGACGGCGTCGCGCGCGCCAAACACCTCGCTGCCGCGGGCGTATCGGACTTCCAGCTGAAGTCGGCCCTGGCCTCGGGCGCTGTCTCCGGGGTGGCCCGCGGCGTCTACGCTGTCGCCGACGCCGACGCCGGGCTCATCGCCATCCGGTCGCTGCCGGCGGAGCCCGCGTGTGCCACAGCGGCCCACTTCCAGGGTCTCTGGGTTCTTCGGCCGCCCGCACAACCTCACATCGCGCTCACCCACAGCCGCAGCTACCCAGGATTCGTCTGCCACCGGTCCGCTGCGCCGCCCACCCTGCTCGACACAGTCGTACAGAGCCTGCGATGCCTGCCGGATCTGGACGGCCTGGTGATTGCCGAGTCCGCCGTCGCACTCAAAGGCCTGCCGCTCCCCTTGCTGCGGCAGCGGCTGGCTGGCCGCAATGATGCGAGGGAACGCAAGTTGGTGGCCAGGATCGTCCCGCAATCGCAGTCAATCATCGAGTGCATGGCCCGGTACTGGTTGCGGAGGGCCGGCTTCCACGTGGAGTCACAGGTCAACATCCCCGGAATGGGCCACATTGATCTCATGGTCGACGGCAGGCTCGGCATTGAGACGGACGGGGCGGGCTTCCATATGGACCGGACAAGCTTCGAGGAGGACAGACGCCGGTGGAACGTGACAACCAGGCGCGGCATCCCGGTCCTTGTCGTCAGCTATTCGTTACTTCTGAACCGGCCCGAGGAGTTCATCGTCATGGTCCGTGAGGCCCTCAGGAGGCTCTCCCTTGCCGCCTAGGACTGGACAGGTCCTTTCGGAACCAAGCGTTCCTTCTCCCGGGCATGTGCGGCTTTCGCCGCCCCCCGCTGGACATGCCCAGTGTTCGCCGGCGGGGGCGTCAGGGACATGTCCAACGCAGGCGGCCGGGCTGGGGAGAGCATGTCCACTTTTCGCCGACGGGACCGCTGGGCATGTCCACCAGTCACGGCCGGGATTGGACATAGAGGCTATATGTCCATTGGTCACGGCTAGGGGAGGGCATGTCCCGTGGGCGCGGCTAGGGGAGGGCATGTCCAGTGGGGCCGCGGCGGGGCGGGGGCGGCGGGACCTGCTTGGCGGCGACCACCAGCGGCAGCGGGATCACGACGTCGGAACGGCGGGTGCGGATGGTGCAGGTGTCCGCGGTGCTCGCCACAAGCTCACCCAGGGCGTCCGTGAGCCCGCCCTCAATCCGGTATCTGACCACCACCCGGGTTCCAGGCGTGGCGGCAGCCAGGAACTCTTGGGGCGAAGGCTTCGATGAACTCACCAGTTCATCCTAGGTCCGCTAGATCCAACAGTTCCGCCCCGTGCGACGCCCGGCTAGGTTCGCGGGAATAGGCTGGGAGATAATAGGCTCAGAAGTCAGCAGCCCGGCGCTCAGGCCGGGAGCAGTTATCCGGCCTTCGCCGGAACCAACGTGGAGAGGCCAGGGACGTGACGTACGTAATCGCGCAGCCGTGTGTAGATGTCAAAGACAAGGCATGTATTGAAGAGTGCCCCGTCGACTGCATCTACGAGGGTGAGCGTTCCCTGTACATCCACCCCGACGAGTGTGTGGACTGCGGTGCCTGCGAGCCGGTCTGCCCCGTCGAAGCCATCTACTACGAGGACGACACCCCGGAGGAATGGGCCGACTACTACAAGGCCAACGTGGAGTTCTTCGATGTTCTGGGGTCACCGGGCGGGGCAGCCAAGGTCGGCAACACGCACACGGACCACCCGATGATCGCCGCCCTGCCGCCGCAGAACCAAGAGAGCTAAGGCGGGGCGTCGGTGACATCTGCGCTGCGCAGCTTCGGCCTCAACCTGCCCGACTACCCGTGGGAGGCCATGGCGCCGTACATCGCCAGGGCAGCCGAACACCCCGGGGGAGTCGCGAACCTGTCCATCGGGACCCCGGTGGATGACACCCCCGACGTGGTCCAGGAAGCCCTGCGCGCGGCGGCGAACGCCCCCGGCTACCCCACGGTCCACGGCGCGGCCGGGCTCCGGGAAGCCATCGCGGCCTGGTTTGAACGACGCCGCGGGGTTCCCGGGCTCGATCCGCGGGACATTATGCCCACCGTGGGCTCCAAGGAACTGGTGGCCTGGCTCCCCTTCCTGCTCGGCCTCAAGCCGGGAGACGTCGTCGTCCGCCCCACGGTCGCCTACCCGACGTACGACATCGGCGCCACGTTCGCCGGTGCCGAGCACATCGCCGCGGATGACCTGGATGAGCTTGATGCAGCCACGCGTGCCAGGGTGCGCCTCGTGTGGGTCAATTCCCCGGCGAACCCCACCGGCAGCGTCCGCGACGCCGAATCGCTCCGCCGGATCGTGCGGCAGGCCCGCGGGCTCGGCGCCGTCGTGGCCTCGGACGAGTGCTATGCCGAGCTCGGCTGGGGTGAATGGGACGTCCAGCGCGGCGGAGCGCCGGTGCCCAGCATCCTGGACCCGCAGGTCGCAGAGGGGTCCCATGAGGGCCTCCTGGCCGTGTACTCGCTGAGCAAACAGTCCAACCTGGCCGGCTACCGCGCCGCCTTCGTAGCCGGTGACTCCGCCATCATGGCGAACCTGGTCAACAGCCGCAAGCACGCGGGCATGATTGTTCCGTACCCGGTCCAGGAAGCCATGCGCGTCGCGCTCGGCGACGATGCCCACGTGCAGGCGCAGAAGGACCTCTACCGCGGCCGCCGGGAACGGATGGTGCCGGCACTGGAGCGCTTCGGGCTGACCATCCACGAATCCCAGGCCGGGCTTTACCTGTGGGCGACCGCGGGCGAGGGCACCTGGGAGACGGTCGGCCGGCTCGCGGACCGCGGGATCGTCGTCGGCCCCGGCGTGTTTTACGGTGATGCCAGCAGCGGATTCATCCGCGTGGCGCTGACGGCAAGCGATGAGCGGATCGACGCTGCAGCCTCCCGTCTGGCCACGGGGCCGTAACAATGCTGTGACACGTGCCACAACTGGCGTGTTTTAGGCGGCTACGGATGGCCTTGGATTAGTGCCACCCGGAATCTGCCGGTAGTTTTTAACTGACTATCAATGGTGGCTTTCCACAAGAAGGCAGCGCAGCCGTTGGAATTTGTGGCTAAAACAGGTTCCGTGGGCGGCTTCACCAGAAGTTGGACCAGCTTTCTACAGAGGCCCCGATGCCTCAGAGGAGACTCCATGACTGAGACCACCAGCGCAACCCTGCGCCATGCCGGCGGCGAGCTCGAACTCCCGCGCATCAAGGTTGTAGAAGGAAACGAAGGCTACGACGTTTCCAAGCTGCTGAAGCAGACCGGTGCCGTTGCCTTTGACCCCGGATTCATGAACACCGCAGCAACCACCTCCGCCATCACCTACATCGACGGCGACGCCGGTGTCCTGCGGTACCGTGGCTACCCGATCGAGCAGCTCGCGCAGCACTCGAGCTTCCTGGAAGTTTCTTTCCTGCTGATCTACGGCAACCTGCCGACCGCCACTGAGCTGGAAGCCTTCGACCAGCGGATCCGCCACCACACCCTGCTGCACGAAGAGCTGAAGGGCTTCTTCAGCGGCTTCCCGCGCGACGCCCACCCGATGCCGGTGCTGTCCTCGGCCGTGTCCGCGCTGTCCACGTTCTACCAGGACTCGCTGGATCCCTTCAACGCCGAGCAGGTGGAGGTCTCCACCTACCGCCTGCTGGCCAAGATGCCGGTCATCGCCGCGTACGCCTTGAAGAAGAGCATCGGCCAGCCCATGCTCTACCCGGACAACTCGCACAACCTCGTGGAGAACTTCCTCCGCCTGAGCTTCGGCCTGCCGGCCGAGCAGTACGAGGTGGACCCGGTCGTCGCCAAGGCGCTGGACCTGCTCCTCATCCTGCACGCCGACCACGAGCAGAACTGCTCGACCTCCACGGTCCGGCTGGTCGGATCCTCCAACGCGAACCTCTTCGCCTCCGTGTCCGCCGGCATCAACGCCCTCTTCGGCCCCGCCCACGGCGGCGCCAACGAGGCCGTGCTGAAGATGCTGCGCCAGATCCAGGCCGACGGCACCAGGCCCGAGGACTACATGGAGAAGGTCAAGAACAAGGAAGACGGCGTCCGGCTCATGGGCTTTGGGCACCGCGTCTACAAGAACTACGACCCGCGCGCCAAGATCGTCAAGGCCACGGCCCACGAGATTCTCACCAAGCTCGGCGGCAATGACGAGCTCCTGGAGATCGCCCTGCGCCTCGAAGAGAAGGCCCTGAACGATGACTACTTCATCCAGCGCAAGCTCTACCCGAACGTGGACTTCTACACCGGCCTGATCTACAAGGCCATGGGTTTCCCGGAGAAGATGTTCACCGTACTCTTCGCCATCGGCCGGCTTCCGGGCTGGATCGCGCAGTGGCGTGAAATGATCAGCGACCCCAACACCAAGATCGGCCGTCCGCGCCAGCTCTACATCGGCGAGCCGGAGCGCAACTACCCTTCGGTGTAATGCACTCAGGAAGTACGACGCCGGCCGCTCACCCCACAAGGTGAGCGGCCGGCGTCGTTTTTCTCTCTCCAGAGGATTTTTTCTCTCCGCACGATGGGGCCCATGGCGGCGGTGGCGGCCATCGGCCGAGGTGGGAGGCCGATTGCCGGTGTGCCCCGGCGTCGTGCGGGCACATCCGTGCTAAAAAGGACTAATGCCCAAATTTGTCGACGCCGCAATCCGGCGCCAGGAAGTGGTCGAAGCGGTCTTCCGGATCGTCGCGGCCGATGGACTTGAGCGGGCGTCGCTGCGCGAAGTCGCAGACGAGGCCGAACTGGCTGTCGGGTCCGTCCGGCACTACTTCGCCAGCAGCGACGAACTCCTGGCCCATTCGTTCGGGGTGGTTGTGGACCGGGTCGTCGGCAGGCTGGCGTCCGCCGACGAGCGCCTCGCCGGGACGCGGCCGGGGACCCTGGAACACCATCAGGGCGTGTTAACCCTGCTGGGCGAGTTCCTTCCGCTGGACGAGGAACGCGCCGTCGACGCCTGTGTCTGGATGGCGTTCAAGAACGCGGCGAGGACCAAGCCGTTCCTCGCCCCGGAAGCCGACCGGAGCCACCGGGCCGTGGCCGCGATCGTCGGCCGGCTCGTCATGGAACTGGCGGGCCAGGCTGACACCGGCAACACAGGCGCGACCATGGACCAGCAGCGACTGGTGACCGAGGCGGAGCGGCTGCTGGCCACCCTGGACGGTCTCACCATGCACGCCCTGCTGCAGCCCGAATGGATGACTGCCCAGATGTGCAGCGACGTGCTGGAGTCCCATCTCACCGGAATGGGCAGCTACGCCGGCAGCCATTAACGCGCAATTACTTGAGGAATACACTGGAGACGTACGTCTTGCCAAGGAGGCAATTGGATGCACCACACAGGCGGGCCGGGCTGGCGGATCACCATGGACACTTCGGGTCCCATGCTCATTGCACTTTACGTTCGTGACGCCGCCGGCCTGGACAGCGCGGGGCATCCGGCCCTGTCCCACGCGGCGCCGAAGATCCGGCCGGCGGACCATTCGCACCTCATTGCGGAGGTGGGCGGTCTCAGCGCGCTCAAGACCGAGTGGGAAGCCTGGTGGGAGCAGCTCCTGAAGGCGCATCCCGAGATGTCGCCGGAACTGGGGCCGCCCGGCTTCCGTGACTTCGGCAATTCCCCCGCCCTCCGGCGGGTGCTGCAGGCGCATTTCGGTGCTGCGCTGACCTGGGCCCGGGAACGCCGCGGCGAGTACCTGGCGCTGGAGGCTGAGCGCGAAGCCGCCGGCGGGGTGCAACTACTGCAGGACATGGTGGACGACCGGCTGCTCGAGGTGGGCCGCGCTGCCAATGATTTCACCCTGACCATCATCGAACTGCCCCTCGCCGAGCCGCGGGCCTGGTACCTGGAGCCCGACAAGATCATCATGAGCTCGGATCTGCTGTCCCAGCCGGAACTGTTCCGCAGCTACGTGCAGCCCGTCGTGGACCTGCTGGTCTGAGTCCGGCCGGTCCCGGGCGGGAGCCGGCGGTAGCGTCCGCTTACTGCGCCGGGGCTTCGGCGACGGTGACCCTGACCTGTCCCGCCGGTGCCCCGGAGGGCTGCCAGCCGTTGCGGTCCTGCCGTGTCCAGCTGCGCCCGTCGACCTGGACTTCCGTGACGGAGAGGGCCTTGGCGTTGGCTACCGCCCACTGGGCGACGGCCCACGCCCGGGTGCCCTCGGCTTCCAGCACGAGGCTGCGTCCCTCCGTGGAGGCAGGAATGCTGCCAAAGTCGGCGGCCAGCCGCTCCTGCACGGCGGCCGTATCGCCCGCGGCGTCGGGGTCGCGCAGCGTGCAGTCGAGGCCCGCGGCGGTCTGGCCCGTCAGTGAGGAGGCGAACGCACGGGCCATCCCCTCGTGCTCGGCGTAGGCGTCGGGGTAGGCCGAGCGCTGGACCCGCTGCGCGGCGACCGTGATATCCAGCGCCTGGTAGTCCGGGATCTTCACGAGGGCATCATAGAAGGCGTTGCTCGCGTGGTACGGGTCCATGACCTGTTCCGTGGTGCCCCAGCCCTGCGAGGGGCGCTGCTGGAAGAGGCCGCGGGAGTCCGGGCCGGCCTGGTCCCCGTGGCTAATATTCCGGATCTTGGACTCCTGCATGGCGGTGGCCAGCGCGATGCTGGCGGCCCGGGCCGGGAGCCCCCGCCGGACGGCGACGGCGGAAATGAGTCCGGCATTGGCGGCCTGGTCCGTGGCAAGTTCGGCGCTGCCGCCGCCCACCGCCGTGCAGCGTTCGGTAATGAGGACTTCCGACCGCTGCACGAACGCCACCGCCGTGTAGACCCCGCCCGCGACCATGGCCAGGGTTAGCAGCAGCACAAGACGACGGCGCAAGCTGCCTCTGCGTGCCACGAAACTACTCCCTCAGGCCCGTGCGGGGCCGGTACATTCTGCTGACGGTTGGCTTTCCGCACTCCACCTTAGTTGGCGTGCAGGGCTTCGTTGAGTTCCACGGTCTGCCCCTTGCGGGGGAGGACTTCAACTTCACCGGTGGAGGAGTTGCGGCGGAAGAGCAGGTTGGGGACGCCGGAGAGCTCAACGGCCTTGACGATCTGGCTGGTGTCCTCGCCGTCGGCGTCCCTGGCCCCGACCACGCGGACGCGGGTTCCGGCCGTGACGTAGAGGCCGGCCTCGACGACGGAGTCGTCGCCGATGCTGATGCCCACTCCGGAGTTGGCGCCGAGCAGCACACGTTCGCCCAGGGAGATCTTTTCCTTGCCGCCGCCGGACAGCGTGCCCATGATCGAGGCGCCGCCGCCGACGTCGGACCCGTCACCGGTGACTACACCGGCCGAGATGCGGCCTTCCACCATGGACGTGCCCAGGGTGCCGGCGTTGAAGTTGACGAAGCCCTCGTGCATGACCGTGGTGCCCTCGGCCAGGTGCGCGCCGAGGCGGACGCGGTCGGCGTCGGCAATGCGTACGCCGGAGGGGATGACGTAGTCGACCATGCGGGGGAACTTGTCCACGCCGTAGACGGTGACGGCGCCGCGTTTGCGCAGCCGTGCACGGGTCAGTTCGAAGCCCTCGACGGCGGCGGGTCCGAAGTTGGTCCACACCACGTTGGGCAGCTTCCCGAAGATACCGTCCAGGTTGATGGTGTTCGGCTGGACCAGGCGGTGGGAGAGCAGGTGCAGGCGCAGGTAGGCGTCGGCGGTGTCGGCGGGCGCCTCGTCGAGGTGGATCTGGGCGAACACGACGTTCTGTTCGGTGCCGCGGTCGGCGTCGGCCCCGGTCGCGGCGATGTCGAGCAGCGACTGGTCCGCGTTGGCCACATCGCGGAGGCTTTCCGTCGCTGTTCCGAGGGCCGGTGCCGGGAACCAGACGTCCAGCACGGTGGCTTCACCGTTGCCGGTGGCGATCGTGGCGACGCCATAACCATAGGCCGAGCGGGCGTCTGCGGGCACAGCGGAAGAAGCGGTTTCAGTCATGCCCCAAGTCTATAGACGGCGCCCGCCCTCCCCGAAACCCGTGACAGCCCTGGTAACCCGCACCTGTCGGATGGGAGGGCCGCGGGGCGGCCAGCGGATAAAGTGGGACGGTGACTGCCCCGGACTTGAACGCGCACCCGAACGCCCGCCCCCCTGCCCGCCTGGACCTGCACCAGGACGTGGCACTGCTGACCGCCCGGCTTATCGACATTTACAGTGTCTCCGGGGAGGAGGGGGAGCTGGCCGACGCCGTGGAGCATGCCCTCCGCTCCATCCCGCAGCTGGAACTGGTCCGCGACGGCGATTCCATCATCGCCCGCACCAACCTGGGCCGCGCCGAGCGGGTCATTCTGGCCGGTCACCTGGACACGGTGCCCCTGCCGACCACGGATGGCTCCCTCGGGACCGTCCCGTCGTACTGGCCGTCGGGTGCACCCGGCGAGGGGGTCCTCTACGGCCGTGGCGCCACCGATATGAAGGGCGGCGTCGCGGTTCAGCTGGCGCTGGCCGCAGGACTGTTCGACGGCGGCGCGGAGCCGGACAAGGACGTCACGTTCGTCTTCTACGACCATGAGGAAGTCGAGGCCGTCAAGAGCGGGCTCGGCCGGCTGCTCCGGAACCACGGCCACCTGCTGGGCGGGGACTTCGCGATCCTGCTGGAACCCACGGACGGGACCGTGGAGGGCGGGTGCAACGGCACGATCCGCTTCGAAGCGACAACCCGTGGCGAAGCCGCTCATTCCGCCCGGGCCTGGATGGGCAGCAACGCGATCCACGCCGCCGCCCCGATCCTGGCCCGGCTGGCCGCCTACGAGCCCCGGACCGTCAACGTGGATGGCCTGGACTACCGGGAGAGCCTCAACGCCGTGAAGGTCAACGGCGGGACGGCCGGCAATGTCATTCCGGACCGGTGCGTCGTGGAAATCAACTACCGGTTCGCCCCGGACAAGTCCCCGGACGAGGCAGAGCAGCATGTCCAGGAGCTGCTGGAGGGATTCGACGTCGTCCGCACGGACGCCGCCGCCGGCGCCCGGCCGGGACTCAACCACCCCGCCGCCGCATCCTTTGTCGCCGCCGTCGGCGGCACGCCAAAGCCGAAATACGGCTGGACCGACGTCGCGCGCTTCAGCGAGCTCGGTATCCCGGCAGTGAACTTCGGGCCCGGCGACGCGCTGCTGGCGCACAAGGACAACGAACACGTCGAGGCGGATGCGATCCGCGAATGCCTGCGGGCACTGCGGAGCTGGCTCACGGCGTAGGGCCAGGGACCTGCACCGGAAGACGCGCACGAACAGGCACGGGAACAAGCGGCAACACAAAAGGTCCGGAACCCCGCGGGGTTCCGGACCATTTGTGTGCGGGCGGCGCGCCCTTGGAGCAGGCCGTCGGGCCGGGGGACTACTTGGCCGGGATCCCGGCGACGGGCACGTGCGCCACGCCGCCGGCGGCCTTCTTGGAGCCGCGCTTCTCGATCCAGATCGCGAGGCGGGAGACGGAGAAGTTGATGGCGATGTAGATGGCAGCCGCCACGAAGAACACCGGGAACAGGTAAGCCGGGCCCAGGAAGTCGGCCATGATCTGCACTTTGCGCAGCAGTTCCTCGTAGGACACGATGTAGCCCAGCGAGGTGTCCTTCAGCAACACCACGAGCTGCGCCACGAGGGACGGCAGCATGCGCCGGATGGCCTGGGGCAGTTCGATGCTGCGCCGCGAAGCGAAGCTGGTGAGGCCGATTGCGAGACCGGCCTCACGCTGGCCCTTCGGCAGGGACTGGATACCGGCGCGGATGATCTCGGCGAAAATCGCCGAGTTGTACAGCACCAGGCCCGCCACGACGGCGGTGAACGAGCCCGTCGCGAACACCAGCAGGACAAAGAACATCATCAGGACTACCGGCATGCCGCGCAGGAATTCCAGCACGATCCGGGTGGGGATCCGGATCCAGGCAACATCGGAGATCCGCATCAGGCAGAGCACCAGGCCCAGCGGGAAGGCGATGACGGCAGCGACTGCCGCCGCGGAGAGGGTGGCGAGGATACCGTTGCCGATCAGCACCCAGACGTCGGGGATCTGGAACACGGCCCAGCGTTGCGCCTCGAAGATGCCCTGCTGGGCCAGGACGGTGATGGCCCACCAGAGCAGGCCGGCAATTGCGACACCACCGACGATGGAGCCAATCAGGGACACGCGGCGGGCCTTGGGGCCGGGGACGTCGTACAGGACCGAGCTCATCGGGAGATCGCCACCTTTCGTTCAACCAGATTGGCCACATAGCCAAGCGGGACGGTTATCAGCAGGTAGAAGAAGGCGACGCCTACGAGGACCCACAGCACGGCGTCGCCGTTGGCGTTCGCGAGCTGGCGGCCGTAGCCGAAGAGTTCCAGCACGTAGAACGCGCCGGCGACCGAGGAGTTCTTGACCAGGGCGATGAGGATGTTGATCATGGGCGGGATCACCGTGCGCAGGGCCTGCGGCAGGATGATCAGGCTGAGGACCTGGCTGAACTTCATGCCGATGCTGCGCGCGGCTTCGGCCTGGCCGACCGGGACGCTGTTGACACCGGAGCGGACCGCTTCGGCGATGAAGGCCGAGGTGTAGGCGCTCAGGGCGATGATGGCGGCGACTTCAAACTGCTGGAACGTCACCCCCAGCCGGGGCAGGACCACGGCAGCGAAGAAGAACGCGATGGTCAGCGGAGTGTTCCGGACAATCTCCACGTACGTCATGCTGAAGCCGCGCAGGGCGGCGATGGGCGAGACCCGGGCTGCCGCGAGCAGGGTGCCGAAAATCAGTGCGATGATCCCCGAGACCACGGACAGGAAGAGGGTTCTGAGAAAACCGTCCCAATATGCTGGAAGGTTTTCAATGATGACGTCCATAAGTTCCTTAGGCTGCCTTGAGGGGAGTGGAGCGGGAGACAGGAGTGGCGGTTGATCGCGGGAAGTTCGGGCGCCGTCTTGATGACTGCGCCGGCGGTGGCTTCCCAGGCCTTCTTGTAGGACCCGTCCTTGGCGAAGGCTTCCAGCTGGTCATTGACCCAGTTGCGGAAGACGGTATCGCCCTTCTTCAGGCCGATGCCGTAGGGCTCCTTGGTGAAGGTCTGGTCCGATGCCAGCTTGAAGGCTTCCGGCTCCTTGTTCACGAATCCGGCAAGAATGACGTTGTCGGTGGTGATCGCTTCAACCTGCTTGTTGCGCAGCGGCTCCAGGCAGGCGGAGTAGGTCGCGGCCGGAACCAGGACTGCCCCATACTTCTCCACGATCGTGGCGGCAGGCGTGGAACCGGTCACGGAGCAGACGTTCTTGCCCTTGACGTCTTCGGGCTTGGTGATGGACGTATTGTCCTTGTTCACCATGAGTGCCTGGCCGGCTTCGTAGTACGGGCCGGCGAAGTCGACTTCGGTCTTGCGCTTGTCGTTAATCGTGTAGGTGGCGACGATGATGTCGACGTCGCCGTTCTTGATGAACTGCTCACGGTTTGCGGAAACCGTTTCTTTCCACTCGATCTTGTCGGCGGGGATGCCCAGCTTGCCGGCAATCAGCTTGCCCATTTCGACGTCGAAGCCGACCGGCTTGCCGTCGAGGCCCTTCTGGCCGAACAGCGGCTGGTCGAACTTGGTGCCGATGACGATCTTGCCGGCGGATGAAAGCTTGGCCATGGTCGTATCGGCAGCGAAGCTCGGCTTCTCGGCCACGGGCGGGTTGGACGTGGTGCTGGTGCTGCCGCCGCAGGCGCTCAGGCTCAGGGCCAGGGCTGCGGAGGCGGCTACCAGAAGGGATTTCCTTCGGGTCAAAAATGCCATGGTGACATACCTTTCATTAGTCGGCCGCCTTGCGGTGGCCGGGGTGCGAACTCGTCAGGGATCAGTGGGTCAGCAGCTTGGAAAGGAAGTCCTTGGCCCGGCTGCTCTTGGGGTTGGTGAAGAACTCTTCGGGGGTGGCGTCCTCCACAATCTGGCCGTCGGCCATAAAGACGACGCGGTCGGCGGCCTTGCGGGCGAAGCCCATTTCGTGGGTGACCACGATCATGGTCATGCCCTCCTTGGCCAGCTGGATCATGACGTCGAGGACTTCGTTGATCATTTCCGGGTCCAGGGCGGAGGTGGGCTCGTCGAAGAGCATGACCTTGGGCTTCATGGCCAGGGCCCGTGCGATCGCGACGCGCTGCTGCTGGCCGCCGGAGAGCTGGGCCGGCAGCTTGGGGGCCTGGTGTCCGACGCCGACGCGCTCCAGCAGGGCCATGGCGTCCTTGTCGGCTTCGGTCTTGGAGATGCCCTTGACCTTGATGGGCCCGAGCGTGACATTCTCAAGAATCGTCTTGTGGGCGAACAGGTTGAACGACTGGAAGACCATGCCGACGTCGGCCCGCAGCTTGGCGAGTTCCTTGCCCTCCTCCGGCAGTTCCTTGCCGTCGATCTTGATGACGCCGTCGTCGATTGTCTCGAGGCGGTTGATGGCACGGCACAGCGTTGACTTGCCGGAACCCGACGGTCCGATGACAACAACAACCTCGCCCTTGCGGACATTCAAGTTGATGTCCTTCAGGACGTGCAACTGGCCGTAATGCTTGTTGACGGCATTCAGGGAGACGAGGGCATCGCCGGGCACTTGAGTAGTCATAAGAAGAATCTAGCGAACATCCGCGGCTTATGACCGCAATCACTCCGACTTCCTACAGATCGTGATTCAAGAGATACCTGCAGGTCAGGCTGGCTGAGGCAACCTCCGGTAACCTGCGGGGCGGCCCGGGGGATCTGCCATGGACGACACCACGTCCGTGCCGTGCCGGACGGGTGCGGGCGGGCATCCGCGCTAACCTGTGGGCATGAGTACCGATCCGCAGCACCACGGAGAGCCGGCCGCAGGAACAACAGCCGGTAAGACAGCAGGAGCGACCGCCGGTAAGACAGCCGCCGGATCCCGCGATACACCGCCGCCGGCGGGGATCCGGCACAAAGGTCCGCTGGAGTTGCGGCGCAAGGCCGCCAAAGTCACGATGTCGGACCGCACCCTGCTGGATACGAAGGGACCCGGCCAGTTCGTCCACACCGACCCGTGGCGCGTCCTGAGGATCCAGAGTGAGTTCGTGGAAGGGTTCGGCGCACTGGCCGACCTCGGGCCGGCGGTCAGCGTTTTCGGCTCGGCCCGGACCCTGCCCGGCAGCCTGAACTACGAGCTCGCGGTCGAGGTGGGGCGCCAACTGGCCGAAGCCGGGCTGGCAGTGATCACCGGCGGCGGGCCTGGCTCGATGGAGGCAGCCAACAAGGGCGCCGTGCAGGGCAACGGGGTGTCCGTGGGACTCGGCATCGAGTTGCCCTTCGAGCAGGGGATGAACCAGTGGGTGGACCTGGGCATCAACTTCAGGTATTTCTTCGCCCGCAAGACCATGTTCGTGAAGTACGCCCAGGGGTTCATCGTCCTGCCGGGCGGCCTCGGAACCCTTGACGAACTGTTCGAAGCGATGGTCCTCGTCCAGACCCGGAAGGTGACCTCCTTCCCGATTGTCCTGATCGGGACAGCGTTCTGGAGCCCGATGATCGAATGGATTCGGACCACCCTGGTGTCCGAGGGAATGATGTCGGAGGAGGACCTGGACCTGCTGCAGGTAGTGGACGATCCGGCGCTCGCGGTGGAGCTCGTGGTGGAAGGCGCCGCCCGGCACCGGAACCCCAACGGCAGCGGGTCCGCGAACGGGTCCGGCACCGGAAGTCCGGGCGGGACGCGCGGCTGACAGGCAACACATCGGACCCGCCGTCGTCTGGCACGATGGGGGAGTGAGTTTCTTCCTGGTCTTCCTTGCGATCGCGCTGGCCGGCGCCGCTTTCCTCCTTGGCACCGGCAGGGCGTCGAAAGTCTTCCGCGGACGCCGGGCAACGGATGACGGCGCCCTGCGGGCTCTGGATGACGGCTTCGACCAGCCGGTAGCCAACCTGCCGCCGGTGCTGCTGCCGGCTGAGGTGGAACCGTCCGACGTCGACCGCCTCCGTTTCGCTGTGGGCTTGCGGGGGTACCGGATGGACCAGGTGGACCAGGTGCTGGACGAATTGCGGGAACAGCTCGCCGCCAGGGACGGAAGGATCGCGGACCTTGCGGCCGAACTGGCGCGCCTCCGGCAGGAACCGGAGCAGGCTCCGTGAGCAGTGAACCGCCCAAGGCCCCGGCGCCGGATCAGGGGTACAGCCGCGCCGGCACGGAGTTCGGCGCCGCGGCCGGCGCCCTGGTGGCGCGATGGCCATGGTGGGTCCAGGTCGGCGGACTCTACGTCGCCGCCCGGCTCGTCAGCGCTTGGATCTTCATGGCCGCCGCCCTCCATCAGGGCGTCAACCCCTGGTTTCCCGCCAAACCGGACTACTGGTCCTTCGTCAACATCTGGGATGCCCGGTGGTACGGCGAGGCCCTCCAGAACGGCTACCCGGCCGTCCTCCCGACCGACGGCGCCGGAAACGTCCAGGAGAATGCCTGGGCCTTCTACGCACTCTTTCCCATGCTGGGCCGGGTGGCCGCCGGGCTGACGGGAATATCTCCGGCGTCCGCGCTGACAATGATCGCCATGGTGAGCGGTCTGGGCGCGGCCCTGGTCATCTACAAACTCTTCCGGCTCAGGGCATCACACCGCACCGCGCTCTGGGGAACGGTGTTCGTGTCCACCTTTCCGGTCTCGGCGGTGCTCCAGGTCCCCTACGCCGAGTCGCTGAACCTGCTCTTGCTGGCCACGGCCCTGCTGCTGGTGATGGAACGCCGTTACCTGTGGGCCATGCCCGCCGTCGTGCTGATGTGCCTGTCCCGGCCCACCGGCGTGCCGTTCGCAGCAATGATCGGCCTGCTGTTCCTCCACCGGGTATGGCAGCACTACTCGGCGGCGGAAGCCGGGCGGTCCCGGGACACGCCGCACAGCGTGCCGCAGCTGTGGTCGCTCGCCGGCCTGACGGCGGTCAGCGGCATCGGCGCCCTCCTGTGGCCCGCGATCGCCTGGGCCGTCACCGGCGACATCCAGGCCTACACCAAGACTGAAACTGTCTGGCGCGGCCATGACCTGGTACCGTTCAAACCCTGGTTCGACACCGGCATCCTGCTCTTCGGCCCGGTCCTGGGGGTGCTGGCGCCTTTCGTTTTCGTTGCGCTGTTCGCCGCGGCCATGATGTGCCGCCCCGTGCGGGCACTGGGCACGGAACTGCGGCTGTGGTGTGCCTGCTACATGGGCTACCTGCTGATTTTCCTGCACCCCCAGACGAGCACGTTCCGGATGCTGCTGCCGCTCTTCCCGCTGGCCCTCAGCGCGGCCCTCGTCTCCCGGTCCCGCGCCTACCGCGGCAGCGTGGTCATCATGTTCGTGCTGCTGCAGATTGTCTGGATAGTGTGGCTCTGGGCCTGGGCCCCGCTGCCCGGCGGAGGGGACTATCCGCCGTGACGTGCGGCACCTTTAGCGGCTGCCGGCGCCGCGCGGCGCGGCGCGTCGGAAAGTCCAACGATTAGCTACAGCCGCGTTGTTACGCGATAATAGTTGGTAAGCAAGGACAAGAAGCAAACTGAGTACATGGCCCTGATGGCACCCATCACGGCCGCCGGGCAGCTTGATTGACTAAGCGGACGCAGCCCGGCCGGGCTGGTATGTCACTGGACTAATGGAGGGGATATTCCTTATGGCGGCTATGAAACCACGCACCGGCGACGGCCCGATGGAAGTTACCAAAGAAGGACGAAGCTTGATCATGCGTGTGCCGCTCGAGGGCGGCGGACGGCTCGTGGTCGAACTCAACTCCGCCGAAGCTGCCAACTTGAAGGAATGCCTCGTCGGCGTTACCGAATAGCTTCACTGAATTTTCTTACAGCGGACCCCGCCCGCTGTCGTGTGAACGGCGGAATTGCCCGCCACCGGATGGCGGCTACCTGTCGCCTGCTATTTCTTGACTGCTACTTCTTGACGGCGACCAGCAGGCCGTCGCCGGTGGGCAGCATGGCCGACGCGAGGCGGTCGTCTTCCCGGATGGACTTGCCCACCTGGCGGAGGACCACGGTGGTGGCCTCACGCGCGGCCGGGTTGGCGACGCGGTCCTTGTCCAGCGCATCGTTGACGATCAGCAGGCCGCCGGACTTGAGCAGCCGGATGGCCTGTTCCACATAGCCGGGGTAGTTCGGCTTGTCCGCGTCGATGAAGACAAGGTCGTAGGCGCTGTCCGTCAGCCGGGGGAGGACGTCGCGGGCCCGGCCGGAAATGGTCCGCGTCCGGTTGGCCGGGCTCCCGGCCTCCTGGAACGCCTCCCGGGCGGCTTTGAGGTGCTCGACGTCGACGTCGATAGTGGTCAGCACCGCGTGCGGACCCAGTCCGCGCAGGATGCAGACGCCGGAGACGCCCGCGCCGGTGCCGATTTCGACCGCCGTCTGGGCCTTTGACGCGGCGGCCAGGACAGTCAGGACCGCCCCGACGCCGGGGCCGACCGGGGTGACGCCCAGCTCGAAGGACCGTTCGCGCGCGTGCAGCATGACCTCATCCTCGGCAGGCAGATCTTCTGCGTAGGACCAGCTCGTGGACTTATCGGCGCTCATGGAATTCGCTTTCTGGGCGGCAGGGGATTGTTCACTCCAGCGTACTGTGTCAGGTGGGACCCGGCAGGGAGGCGCCCCCGCTGTGGCGGTCACAGTGCTTACCCGCAGCCGCTGGTCCGGCCCGTGACGCGACGGTGCCGGCCGCTGCTTTCAGCCGTGGGCGGAAGGGGCGCCGGCGTCAGGAAATTCCCAGTTTGTTTTGAAATGATGGTTATCCGCTCATCCGCGTGGTGATCGGCTCCGAATCAAGGATGCAGGAGCTTGCAGCCGCAAGCACCGTCCACGGCGTAAGCACCATCCACGAGGGGAGCGGACAATGTCGGTAGTGGCAGCTGTCCCTGCAACTGAAGAGTCCCGGCCCGCGGCGGAAGCCGAATGGGTCCGGCCCACCTGGGAGGAAGTGGTGACCAACCACTCCGCGAAGGTGTACCGCCTCGCGTACCGCCTTACCGGCAACAAGTATGACGCCGAGGACCTCACCCAGGAAGTCTTTGTGCGTGTCTTCCGCTCGCTGGAGAACTTCAAGCCGGGCACCCTGGACGGATGGCTGCACC
The DNA here is from genome assembly GCF_055412805.1 of Pseudarthrobacter kochi. Lineage (NCBI taxonomy): Bacteria > Bacillati > Actinomycetota > Actinomycetes > Micrococcales > Micrococcaceae > Pseudarthrobacter > Pseudarthrobacter kochi. The sequence goes on along the minus strand of NZ_JBVAYV010000008.1, from coordinate 89,236 downwards.
GGATCACCACGAACCTCTTCCTGGACCAGGCGCGGCGCAAGAGCCGGATCCGCTTCGACGCACTGGCCGATGACGCCGAATCCCGCTTGCCCGGACGCGAGCCGGGGCCGGAACAGAGCTTCGAGTTCAACAACCTTGACATCGATGTGCAGGCCGCCTTGGAGGAACTTCCCCCCGATTTCCGCGCCGCCGTCGTCCTCTGCGACCTTGAAGGGCTGTCCTACGACGAGGTCGCCGTCGCCCTGGGCATCAAGCTCGGGACTGTCCGCTCCAGGATCCACCGCGGCCGGACCATGCTGCGGGACAAACTCGCACACCGTGACCCCCGTCCGCCGCAGTCTGCCAAGGCGTCGCTGAAGCCGCGGCTGAAGATGCCGCGTATCGCCGGTCTCCTCTGAACCAGGCGATGCGTCTGCTGCAACGACTGCTCCGCGGCCCCCACCAGCGGCGTAACCGGCACTTGGATTCGTGTGCGGAATGCCAGCTCCAGCAACGCCGGGAGCGCCAGTACCTGGAGCGGCTTCGAGGCGCTGAAGTGCCCCTGGCCAGTGATGACCTGACCGCACGCCTGCTGGCACGCACCGAGGAACTTGCGCGCACGGAGCAGCCGGCCACCCCCCAGCCGGTGGCGGCCCGCGGATTCGGTCCGGCGCTGCGGGCAACCATTGTCGTGGCCGGCGGCGCGGCAGCCGCCGTGGCCCTCCTCGGCGGATCGGCCTACCTGATGGGCGGTGACCCCGTCCCGGCGGCCGGCGAAGCGCCGGCGTCAGCACTTCTGCAGCGGGACCTCTCGGCCGCCGGGGCTGACCCAGGGGCGGATGCCGTCGAGGCCGGAGCGGGGGCGCCCGCCGGCTGGAGCCTCACCGGCGAACCGGACTTCACCCCGGCGGGAACACTTACTCGGGCGCAGCTCACGGCGCTGCGCTCCGAGGGATGGGCCTGCCCCGAGCTCCGTGAACTCGGCTACCACCTGGTCTGGGCCAGGAGCCGGGTGATGAACGGCGACGACATCCTGGAACTGCGTCTCACCGACGGGCGGCAGTTTGTCACCATCCTCGAACAGCACGGTGTCCCCGGTCAGCACAGCGGCGCGCCGGGGCAGCCAGGCGTCCCGGGAGGCGGTCCGCTGGCCGGCCCGCCGCTTAATCTCCTTACCGGCCGCCCGGCGGCGTCGGACGGCTTCACCCCCGCAACGGTGCCGGCGGGAAACGCCGCACCGGAGGCCGGGGCCGGCCCCGGGATCCTGTGGGTCAATCACGCCGCGCCCTTCGCTGCCATCTATCAGGCGGGCGAAACCACCTTGACCTACATGTCGGACCAGCCGGCGGAACAGGCCGACGACGGCGTGGCCGCCCTGGTCCGGTCCCGCACCGCGGCGGCACCGGGGACGGCCGCTGAGCTGGGAACCGCACCGGAGGGGCCCGCCGAGGGCCCAGCGGCGGTCACCGGGGACGGGGCGGGCTCCGGCTCCGGGTCCGGTTTCACCGTCCGGATGGAGCGCGGCCTGGGCAGGATTTTGGAGCTGCTGGCCCCGTGACCGGCCGATGCCGGCCCGAGGTGAGATTTCGCGCCCATGGGATGCTCCGCAACGGGCGCGAAATCTCACCTCGGCGGTGGCACCGGCCCGGGTGTCCGCGTCGTGCGTCCCGTGTGTCCCGGCCGAATCGTCCCATCTCCGATTGAGAGGGTAATCTTCCTACAGTGCTTGGAATCAACGGACCAGAGTTCATACTCCTGCTGATCATCGGCCTTCTGGTGATTGGTCCCAGTAGGCTGCCCGAATACACCCAGAAACTTGCCAACATCGTCAAGGAAGTCCGCCGGATGGCGTCGGGGGCCCGGGAACAGATCAAGGAAGAAGTCGGCATCGACATCGATGACGTCGACTGGAAGAAGTACGATCCACGGCAGTACGATCCTCGCCGGATCATCAAGGAAGCACTGCTGGACGATGACACCAAGCCTGTCAGCGCCGGCGCCCCGGCCGCGGTAGCCACCGTGGCGGCTGCTACGGCGGCCGCGGAACGGCGGCCTGCCCGGGCGGTCGAACGCCTCCCGGACGGCGAGCCTGCGCCCTTCGATTCAGAAGCTACCTAACGGGGCTGCAGGCCCAGGGATTTTCCGCTGAGCCCGCGCGGGACGCCGGCGAGCCTCCCTGCGATCTCCAGCAGCGCTGCGGCCGCCGGGGTGTCGGGACGGCCCAGCACCAGGGGGACCCCGGCGTCGCCGCCCTCCCGGAGCAGGATGTCGAGGGGGATCTGCCCCAGCAGCGGAATGTCGGTGCCCACCGTGGCGGACAACCGTTCGGCCAGCACAGCGCCGCCGCCGCTGCCGAACAGCTCCATCCGGCCGCCGTCGGGCATCTCCAGGTAGGACATGTTCTCCACGACGCCGGCGACGCCCTGGCCGGTCTGGACCGCGATGGCACCGGCCCGCTCGGCCACATCCGCGGCAGCCGCCTGGGGCGTGGTCACGACGAGGATCTGGGCTTTCGGCAGCAGCTGGGCCACGGAGATGGCGATGTCGCCGGTACCGGGCGGAAGGTCCAGGAACAGCGCGTCGAGATCGCCGAAGTAGACGTCGGTGAGGAACTGCTCCAGGGCACGGTGCAGCATGGGCCCGCGCCAGGCGACCGGCTGGTTGCCGGTGACGAACATACCGATCGAGATGACTTTGACCCCGTAGGCCACTGGCGGCAGGATCATGTCATCCACCCGGGTGGGGGACTGCGTGATACCCATCAGCGCCGGGACGGAGAAGCCGTAGACGTCGGCGTCCACAATCCCCACGCGCAGCCCCTGGGCGGCCAGCGCGCAGGCGAGGTTCACCGTCACGGAGGACTTGCCGACGCCGCCCTTGCCGCTCGCGACGGCGTACACCTTGGTCAGCGAGCCGGGGTCGTTGAACGGGATCCCGCGCTGACCGCCGGCGCCGCGGAGCTGTTCCTTGAGGGCGTCGCGCTGCTCCTGCGTCATGACTTTCAGTTCGACCTCGACGCCGGTCACGCCGGGCACCGCGGACAGGGCAGCCTCGCAGTCGGCGGTGATGGTTCCGCGCAGCGGGCAGCCGGCGATGGTCAGGAGTACGGCGATCCGCACCCGTCCGCCGTCGGAGACCTCCACTGCGTCCACCATCCCCAGCTCGGTGATGGGGCGGCGGAGCTCGGGATCGATCACGGTGGCAAGCGCGGCCTGCACTGCCCCCTCCAGCGGGGAGGCCGGCAAGTCGCCCCGGGTGGTGCTGTCGTGGCTGGGGTTCATGCGGTGACTGCTCAGTTCTCGGGGGAGGCGGGGAGCGCCGGGGTGCCGGCGTTGTCCGTTTCGGCGCCCTGCAGCGTGTCCGGTGCGGCCTTCTTGGCGGGTTTGGGGCTGCTGTCGGACTTGACCCGGGGCGTTTGCTGGGTCCGGGGGCTGCGCTGCTTGTCGCGGCGGTCCTTCAGCTTGTCCTTGCCCTTGTCCCGCGGCGTCTCGAGGACGCCGGTGGAAGGATCATGGGTGCGCGCTTCCTCCTGGGCCTCCAGCATGTCCTCGAGCAGGCTGCGCAGTTCGGCCCGGACGTAGTCGCGGGTGGCGACTTCCCGCAGGGCGATCCGCAGCGAGGCGAGTTCCCGGGTCAGGTATTCGGTGTCGGAGAGGTTGCGTTCGGCGCGCTGGCGGTCCTGCTGGAGGGAGACCCTGTCTCGGTCGTCCTGCCGGTTCTGGGCAAGGAGCAGCAGCGGCGCGGCGTAGGAGGCCTGCAGCGAGAGCATCAGGGTCAGCAGGGTGTAGCCGAGGGCCCGGGAGTCGAACTGCCACTCCAACGGGGCGAAGGTGTTCCAGGCCAGCCAGAGGACGACAAACACCGTCATGTAGACCAGGAACTGCGGCGTGCCCATAAAGCGGGCAAAGCCCTCCGTGGTCTGGCCGAAGGCGTCCGGGTTGGGTGAGAACTTCGGCAGGATCCGCTGGCGGCCGCTTAGGGGTGTGTCGAGGCCGCCTTTGTCCGGGTTGCTGCCCGGGCGGGCCTGGGGGTTCCGTGGTGTGCTGTTATCAGCCAATGCGGCCTCCAAGCTTCCTTATCGGGACATCGTCCTCGTGGGCGCGCCAGTCATCGGGCAGCAGATGGTCCAGCACATCGTCAACAGTCACCGCCCCCACAAGCCGACCGTCGCTGTTGACGACGGGGAGCGAGTTGAGGTTGTAGGTCGCCAGCGTGCGGGCCACCTCGCTGATGTGGGCCAGGTCCGACACCGGTTCCAGGGTCTTGTCCACCAGGTTGCCCAGCGGTTCGGGCGGCGGGTAGCGCAGCAGCTGCTGGATGTGGACGACGCCGAGGAACCGGCCCGTGGGTGTCTCCAGCGGCGGCCGGGCAATGAAGATCGACGACGCCAGGGCGGGGGAGAGCTCTTCGCGGCGGACATGGGCCAGGGCTTCGGCGACGGTGGCTTCCGGGGGCAGGATGACCGGGACCGGGGTCATCAGGCCGCCTGCGGTGTCCTCGTCGTATTCGAGCAGCCGGCGGACGTCGTCGGCGCCTTCGGGTTCCATCAGCTGGAGCAGTTCCTCCGCCTGGGCGCTGGGCAGTTCAGCGAGGAGGTCGGCGGCGTCGTCCGGGTCCATTTCCTCCAGCACGTCCGCGGCACGGTTCACGTCGAGGGCGGAGAGGATCTCCACCTGGTCGTCTTCGGGCATCTCCTGCAGGACGTCGGCGAGGCGTTCGTCCTGCAGCTCGCTCGCGACCTCGAAGCGGCGCTTGTCACTCATCTCGTGCAGGGCTTCGGCGAAGTCCGCAGGATTGAGGTCCTCGTGGGTCGCGACGAACTGGGTGGCGGCCTGGGGCTCGGTGCGCGCGTCCGGCTGCGCGTCGGCCCAGTCAATGATCATGGTCTCGTTGCGGCGCAGCCTGCTCAGCGGGGAGAGGGAATGGCCGCGGCGGACAAAGAGCTTGCTGACAAACCAGTCGCCGGAGCGGTGCCTGTCCATCGCGATGTCCTCGATGGTGGCATCCCCGCTGCCGTCGGCGAGTGTCACGCGCCGGTCGAACATCTCGGCGACCACGAGGGTTTCGGCGCCGCGCTGTTCGAAACGGCGCAGGTTCACCAGCCCGGTGCAGATGATCTGGGTCTGGTCGATCGAGGTGATCCGGGTCATCGGGACAAAAACCCGCTTCTTCCCGGGGACCTCGACGACGATGCCCACCACGTGCGGGGCGCCCCGTGTGCCGCGGGAGAGCACGACGACGTCGCGCAGCCTGCCGAGACGGTCGCCCAGTGGGTCAAAGACGTCGAGTCCGAGGAGGCGCGCAACAAACACCCGCGATAGATTTGTGCTCACCACTACAGGCTACCGAGTCCGCTCTCTTTTAGCTGAATTTACAGCCGGTGCCCAGCCGGATAGGTAAGAATGGTCGTATGTCAAACATTTTTGGTGCTCCCAGGGCTGGCGCCCCCAACGGCCCGGACGAGGCCCGCAGTGTCCCCAAGGGCGACACCGTTGGTTCCTACAACTCCTACCTGGATGCCCAGAAGGCGGTGGACTACCTCGCGGACCAGCAGTTTCCGGTGCAGATGGTCTCGATCGTCGGCAACGACCTGAAGATGGTCGAGCGGGTCACCGGCAGGCTGACCTACCCCCGGGTGGCCCTGTCGGGCGCTCTGAGTGGCATGTGGTTCGGCCTGTTCGTCGGCATCATGCTCTCGTTCTTCTCCACGACCGACGGCGCCTTCTCGATCATGACGTCGGTGCTCATGGGCGCGGCGTTCTTTATGCTGTTCGGCATCGTCACCTATGCCATGCAGCGCGGCAAGCGCGACTTCACCTCCACCAGCCAGGTGGTGGCGACCAACTACGACGTCGTCGTTTCCTTTGAAGCGGCGAACGAAGCGCGGCGGCTGCTGCACCAGCTTCCGATGACACAGCATGACGCCACCGCGTCCGCCGGAACGGCCGGCTTCACCCAGCGCGACTACCAGCACCAGCCGTACCAGCCGGGCCAGGAGGGCCACGCGCCGCAGCGTCCCGCAGGCTGGAGCGACCCGTACGGCCAGAGGAACCCCGAGGCCGGGCAGCAACCCGGCGGACAGCCCCCCGAAGCGCAGCAGCCCGGCTACCAGCAGCCCGGCCACCAGCCGGCCGCAGGCCAGCAGGCAGAGCCCGCCCAGCAGGCAGACCACCGGGGGCCCGCTGAGGTTGAGCCGGCCCCGGAAGAGCCCACGAAGCCTGCCGGGTTCGCCTATCCGGACCTGCCGGACGGCCGCCCACAGTACGGGGTCCGCGTCACCGATGCGCCCAAGCAGGAACCCGGCCAGGACGGACCGCAGCACTAGCAACGCAGAAGGCCTCCACCCGGAAATGATCCGGGCGGAGGCCTTTTCCGTGTCCGCTTCGCCGTGCCAGCTTCTTCTTGCAGTCGCGCGTCAGCCGGCCGGTGGGGACCTACGCCGTCTGGCCTTCCGCTTCCTGGTAGATGCCCGCCATCCAGGACTCGACGTCGTCGGCCTTGCGGGGCAGGGCCGCGCTGAGGTTGACCGGACCGTCGGCGGTCATGAGGATGTCGTCCTCGATGCGGACGCCGATTCCGCGGTACTCCGCCGGAATGGCGAGGTCCTCGTCTTTGAAGTACAGCCCGGGTTCGATCGTGAAGACCATGCCCGGGGTGAGGACACCATCGAGGTACAGTTCGCGCTTGGCCTGGGCACAGTCGTGCACGTCGAGGCCGAGGTGGTGGCTGGTGCCGTGCGGCATCCAGCGGCGGTGCTGCTGGCCCTCCGCGCTGATGGCTTCCTCGACGGAGACCGGCAGCAGGCCCCAGTCGGCCAGCCGTTCCGCCAGTACGGTGGTTGCGGCCGTGTGGATGTCGCGGAATTTGGTGCCGGGCTGCGCGGCGGCGAAACCGGCGTCGGCGGCGTCCAGCACGGCCTCGTAGACCTTGCGCTGGATGTCGGAAAACGTGCCGTTGGCCGGCAGAGTGCGCGTGATGTCCGCGGTGTAGAGCGAGTCCGCCTCGACCCCGGCGTCGAGGAGCAGCAGTTCCCCGGCGGTGACCTTGCCGGTGTTCCGGGTCCAGTGCAGCACGGTGGCGTTGTTACCGGAGGCCGCGATGGTGTCGTAGCCGAGCTCGTTGCCTTCCTCCCTGGCCCGGGCGAAGAACGCGCCTTCGACGACGCGCTCGCCGCGCTGGTGGGTCAGTGCCCGCGGCAGTGACTTGACCACCTCGGTGAAGCCCTGCACGGTGGCGGCGACGGCGGTCTTCATCTGCTCGACTTCCCACTCGTCCTTGAGCAGGCGCAGTTCGGAGAGGGCCTCCGTGAGCTTCTCGTCGAGGGCATCGAGGATCCCGAGGTCCAGGTTGTCCGGGTCCTTGGCGGTGTTGTAGCGGGCGGTGTCCACGAGGGCGTCGATGTTCTCGTCCACCTTGCGCACCAGCCGGATGGAGATCCCGCCGATTTCGGGGGCGCCCACGTTCTTGGTGATGCCGAGTTCGAGCTCGCTGATGTCTGCGGTGTCCAGGCCGAGGCGGGCCTTGAACTCAGCCAGAGTGGGGCGGGCGCCGATCCAGAATTCGCCGGAGCGGGAGTCGGCGTAGAACTGCTCGGTGTCGCGGCCGGCCAGCGGACGGAAGTACAGCGTCGCGTGGTGGTTGCCGCCGTCGTCGCCCTTGCCTGCCTCTACGGGTTCCAGGATGAGCACGGCGTCGGGCTCGTGGTCCAGGCCCAGGCCGGTGAGGTGCGCGAAGCCGGAGTGGGGGCGGAAGCGGTAATCGCAGTCGTTCGAGCGGACCTTCAGCGGGCCGGCGGGGATGACCAGGCGTTCGCCTTTGAACTGCCCGGAAATGGCGCGGCGGCGGGCGGCTGCGTGGCTGGCGACGGCGTCGCGTTCCGGGAGCTGCTCGGGGGCCGGGGCCCAGTTGCTGGCCATAAATGCCTTGAAGGCGTCGGAGCTGGGCCGCTGGGAGCGGTTGTTGACGCGCTCGTCGAGGGGCTGGGAAGCGGAGACTTGGGTGTTATCTGCATCTTTCACCGTCCCATAGTCTCACCAGCGAAGCGGCTTAGGCCAACAGGCCGGCGGCGGCTGTCCGGGGCGCCGCGGCAGCGATCTACTAGGCTGGTGGAGTGAGGATTGACCTGCATGCCCACTCGAATGTTTCCGACGGCACCCAAGCGCCCGCTGCGGTGATGGCCTCGGCCGCGGAGGCGGGGCTCGACGTCGTCGCCCTGACCGACCATGACTCCACGGACGGCTGGGCCGAGGCCGGCGCGGCGGCCCGGGAACACGGTGTTGCGCTGGTCCCGGGCATGGAGATTTCCTGCCGGACGACGGAGGGCATCAGCGTCCACCTCCTCTGCTACCTGCACGACCCGGGGCACGCCGGCCTGCTGGAGGAAATCACCAAGGCGAAGGACGCCCGTTTCACCCGGGCCGAGCGGATGGTCAGCCTGCTCGCCGAGGACTACCCGCTGAGCTGGGACGATGTCATCCACCATGTCGCGCCGGGCGCCACCCTGGGCCGCCCCCACATCGCCGACGCCCTCGTCGCCGCGGGTGTGGTCGCGGACCGCACCGAGGCCTTCGAATCAATCCTGACCTCGCATTCACGCTACTTTGTGCAGCACTACGCGCCGGACCCGGCGTACGCCGTCGAACTGGTCCGTGACGCAGGCGGGGTCCCGGTGTTCGCCCACCCGGTGGCATCCGCCCGCGGCCGGATCGTGGGGGAGCGCGTCTACCGGGAAATGATCGACGCCGGGCTGGCCGGGCTGGAAATCTACCACCGGGACAATCCCGAGGAGGGCAGGGCGTTCCTGCGCAAACTCGCGGACCGGCACGGGCTGCTGGTCACCGGGTCCTCCGACTACCACGGGGCCGGGAAACCGAACCGCCTGGGCGAGAACCTCACGGCACCGGAGGTCTTTGCCCGGATCGAGGAACTGGGAACCGGAACGTCCGTGGTGCGCTGACCCCCTGCTGCCAGACAGCTGGGAATGCGTGTCAGGTGCCCGGGAAAACGCTGAAACTGGCGTGCGGGGCGAGCCGTTTGGCCATGACGTCGATGGCCGGCTCGTTCTGGTCCACGCAGACGAACTTCCGGTCAAGCTTCGCGGCGACGGCGCCCAGGGTCCCGGAACCCGCGAAGAAGTCCAGGCACCAGTCGCCGGGGCGGCTGGACGCGGCCACCACACGGCGGATGAGCCCCTCGGGCTTCTGCGTCGGGTAGCCGGTCTTCTCCTTGCCCGTGGGTGAGACGATCGTGTGCCACCAGACGTCGGTGGGCAGCTTGCCAAGCTCGCGTTTGGCCGGAGTCACGAGTCCCGGCGCCATGTACGGTTCCCGGTCCACTTCGGCGCTGTCGAAGTGGTACTTCGTCGGGTTCTTGACGTACACGAGGATGTTGTCGTGCTTGGTGGGCCAGCGGTACTTGGCGCGGGCGCCATAGTCATACGCCCAGATGATCTCGTTCAGGAAGCACTCGCGGCCGAAGATGGCGTCGAGCATGACCTTCGCGTAATGCACCTCGCGGTAGTCCAGGTGCAGGTACAGGGTGCCGTCATCGGCAAGCAGCCGCCATGCCTCGACGAGCCGCGGCTCCAGGAAGGTCCAGTAGTCGCTGAACGCGTCGTCGTACTTATGCAGCGCGCCCTTGATCGTGTCATAGGAGCGTCCTTTGAAGCCGACCCGGTCGCCCTCACCGCCGGCATTGAGCACCATCCTGGTTTCCTGGCGCTTCTGGACCCGGCCGGTGTTGAACGGCGGGTCCACGTAAATGAGTGTGAAGGCGCCGTCCGGCAGCGTCGGGAGGTACGCCGCGTTGTCCGCGTGTACCACCAGGTTGCTGCCGTCCGGCGCCCAGACGGTGTCAGCCATGAGGGGGTTTAGGCCTCGGTGTTGCTGGCCGGGGCCCCGGACTGTGCCTCGCCGGCCACCACTTCGCCGTTGCGGCGGCGGGTGCGGGTGCGGCGGCGTGCGCGGGTGGCGCGGTCGACCTCGGTGGGCGCGCTGGCGGCGGCCTTGGCCGGAGCCTCGGCCGCGGGGCCGGTGGTAGCTTCAGCCTCGGCGGGACGACGACGGCGCTCACCCGAGCGTGCGCTGTCTTTGCCGCCGCCGGTGCCGGCTCCGCCGCTGCGGCGGGAATCGTGGCTGCCGTCGCGGCCGCCGGTGCCGCGGCCCCCGGTGCTGCCACTGTCCCGTCCACCACTGTCCCGGCCACCGCTGCGGGCATTGTCGCGGCCGCCTGTGCTGCCGCCGTCCCGTCCGCTGGGGCGGGTGTTCTTCTTGCCGGTCTCGCCCAGGTCCTCAAGGACTTCGGCGTCGACGCCGGCCAGCACACGCTTGTCGCGGGGCAGCCGGCCCTTGGTGCCTTCGGGGATGTCGAGTTCCTCGAAGAGGTGCGGGGAGGAGGAGTAGGTTTCCACGGGCTCGGGGACGCTCAGGCCCAGGGCCTTGTTGATCAGGCCCCAGCGGGGCATGTCGTCCCAGTCGACGAAGGTCACGGCCGTGCCCTTGTTGCCGGCGCGGCCCGTGCGGCCCACCCGGTGCAGGTAGATCTTCTCGTCTTCAACGCACTGGTAGTTGATGACGTGCGTGACGTCGTCAACGTCAATGCCGCGGGCGGCGACGTCGGTGGCGACGAGGACATCCACCTTGTTGTTGCGGAAGGCGCGGAGCGCCTGCTCGCGGGCGCCCTGGCCAAGGTCGCCGTGGATGGCGGCGGCGGCGAAGCCGCGGTCCACGAGTTCCTCGGCCACCTTGGCGGCGGTGCGCTTGGTCTTGGTGAAGATGATGGTGCGGCCGCGGCCGCGGGCCTGCAGGATGCGGGCGACAACCTCGATCTTGTCCATGCTGTGGGCACGGTAGATCAGCTGGCGGATGTCGCGCTTGGTCAGGCCCTCGTCGTCCGGGTCGGCGGCGCGGATGTGGGTCGGCTTGGTCATGTAGCGGCGGGCCATGGCCACGACCGGGCCGGGCATGGTGGCCGAGAACAGCAGCGTCTGGCGGACGGCGGGGGTGCCCGCGATGAGGGTTTCGACGTCCGGGAGGAAGCCGAGGTCCAGCATTTCGTCGGCCTCGTCAAGGATGACCATCTTGACGTTCTTCAGGACGAGGTGCTTCTGCTTGTAGAGGTCGATGAGGCGGCCGGGGGTGCCGACAACAATCTCGACGCCCTTCTGCAGCGACTCAACCTGCGGCTCGTAAGCGCGGCCGCCGTAGATCGTGGTGATGCGGGCGTTGCGCTTGCGGGCGGCGTTCTGCAGGTCGCCGGCAACCTGGACGGCGAGTTCGCGCGTCGGTACGATCACGAGGGCCTGCGGGGCGCCCGGGGCCGGGAGCTGGTCATAGCCCGCGTCGTCCGGTCCGACGACGCGCTGGAGCGCCGGGATGCCGAAGCCGAGGGTCTTGCCGGTGCCGGTCTTGGCCTGGCCGATGATGTCGTGGCCGCTGAGGGCGACCGGCAGGGTCATGGCCTGGATCGGGAAGGGGTGCGTGATACCGGCGTCGGCCAGCGATTCCACGATGTCGGCGCGGACGTTGAAGTCGGCGAAGGTCTTCTCGGCGATCTCGTGCGGCTTCTCGTCCGAGATGATGGTCTCTTCCGGCTCGATCGTTTCCGTTCCGGATTCGTCGGTCAGAAGCTGGTGCGTGTGCAATTCACTCACTAGGGGAGTTTCCTTATTCATTTTGGGCTGCGCTGCTTGCTCAACGGGGCCGGCCGGGTGGCCGTTCCGGAGCACGCTCAGGCGCGCAGGCAATTCCAGTGGAAGCCGATCGCGGGCTATCAAATGCTGGCACTGGGGACCAGCGGTTCTGTCTCAAGATCGCGTAGGGGCGGGCTTGTTGAATTCGAAAATCATGGAAATCAACGACCGGGCATCCATATCTACCCTTCCAGTCTAGCTGTACGCGGCCCGGAACCTCGACGGACCGCGCTGAGTCAGAAAAGATGCGCGCGGAACCACCGCCGCGTGCTCAGCCCACCAGCTCCAGCCGGACCTCGCGGGTGGTGATGTCGGCGGACACAATCCGGACCCGCACCTGGGCGCCGGGTTCCAGTTCACCGGGGCACCGGGCAGTCACCGCAGGCTCGGCGATCTGCACGATCCCGGAGGGAACGCTTCCGTTGCCCGGTTTGGTGCCGGCGCCTCCGTTTCCGTTCGTTCCGTTGCCGGTGTTGCCATTCGCACTTTTCCCGTTGCCGGTCTTCCCATTACGGGCCGGCTTGGAACCGGAGATCACGACGGCGTCGAACTCCTGGCCGACGTGGTTGACCAGCAGTGCCGCCTCGACGGTGTCGAGAGAGAGCCGCTCCAGCCTGGCGGCCAGCTGGTCGGAGCCTGCCATGATCGAGGGCAGGGACGGCAGGGCCTCGCGGGCCCAGGCAGGGACAGCCGTGCCGTTGCTGAGAGCCTCGCAGATGACCAGGACAAAGCGGTCGACCAGGCGGCGCAGCGGGGCTGTGGAGTGGGCGTAGGCGGCACCGATGGCTGCCTGGATGGCGGCCCCGGGCACAGTTCCGTCGAAGGGTGTGTAGCCTGCGCCACGGAACAGCATGCCGGCCGAATGCACGATCGCCAGCTGCTGCGGGTCCATGGGATCAAGGGTGCGCAGGTATTCGCCATAACTCATTTCGCCGTCCCAGGGCTTGCCTAGGGCGCGGGTCTGGCGGTGGAAATGCGCCAGCGAGGCTTCATCCGGCGCCGGCATGGTGCGCAGGATGCCGACCTTGCCCTCCAGCATGATCCCCGCGGCGGCCATCCCGGTCATCAGCGAAATCTGGGCGTTCCAGTCCTCCACGGGCAGCGGCGGGGCAGCGACAATCCGGTAGCCGCCGTCGGGCAGCTGCTCGATTTCCTGTTCCGGCATATTCAGGCTCGCGCCGCCGCGGAGCCGTTCCAGCTCCACCCGCTTCATCCCGACTTCCCTGAGCAGCTGCAGCACAGGAGCGGCCGTGCCCGCGTCGAGCTCGGCCTGCACCCCCTGGTAACTGAGCTTCGCCCGGCTCCGGACGGTGGCGCGGCGGACCAGCACCGCGGACACCTCGGCGGCGTCGTCGAGCTCGAATTCCCACACAAACGCGGCACACCGCTGCCCGGCCAGGAGGCTTCCGGCTTCCTCGCTGATGACTTCCGGATGCAGCGGAATCCGGCCGTCCGGGGTGTAGTAGGTCTGGCCGCGGCGGCGGGTTTCGGCGTCGAGCGCCCCGCCGGGGGCGACAAAGGACGGGACGTCGGCGATCGCGTAAAAGACCTTATAGCCCGCGCCGGAACGGTCGATGAAGAGGGCCTGGTCCAGGTCGGTGGAGGACGCGGGATCGATGGTCACAAACTCAATGTGGGTGAAATCCAGCTCCGGCAGTTCGTGCCCGGCGACGGCCTCCTTGGCCTCCCGCAGGGCGTCCTCGGGGAACGGGCCCGGCAGTTCCAGCGTGGTGCGCAGCGCGTTGAGGGCCTGGGCAAGTTGGTTCTTCTGCTGGTTGACATTCGGGGTCAAGCGATGATGGGACACGAAAATCAGATTAGCTTCAATTGCGCCATTAGTCTTGGATCATGACCACATCCCCGGCCGATCCCGCCCGTTACAACACCTTCTTGAGGGATCTGCTCGGCGTGATGGCCTACGGTGAGCTTTCCGCCTTCGAACGGCTCTCCTCCGATGCCCGGTATTCACCCACCCTGCACGACCGTGCGGTGCTGGCCCGGATCGCCGTGATCGAGTTCCAGCACTACGAACTCGTGAGCGCCAAACTTGACGCCATGGGCCTTGACCCGGAAGCTGCCATGGTTCCGTTCCAGCCGTCCGTGGACCACTTCCACGAACGCACGCGTCCCGCGGACTGGTACGAATCCCTCATGAAGGCGTATGTGATCGACACCGTCTCCGCCGATTTCTACCGCGCCATTTCCCGCTACGTCGACGCCTCGACCCGTGCCCTGGTGGAGCAGATCCAGGCCGACGGGGAGGCCACCGCCGTGCTGCGGGACCGGCTCAGGACGGCCCTGGCCGACGACCCGCGGCTGGCATCGCGGCTGGCGTTGTGGGCGAGGCGGCTGCTCGGCGAGGCCCTGACCCAGGCCCGGCGCGTGAGTTTCGAACATGCCTTCGTGGGCGGACTGATCGGCGCGGACGAGGAGCAGTCGAAGGAACTTGTCCGCGAGCTGATGCGGGAACTGGCGGCGAACCACTCACGCCGGCTGACGCAGCTCGGCCTGGCCGGCTGAGCGGTCGGTCCGGACGCAGCTGTCCGCGGCGTCGAGTGCGGCGAGCAGGGCCCGGGCGGCGTCCGCGGGATCGTCGGCCTCGGTGATGGCGCGGACCACCACGATCCTGTGTGCGCCCGCCTCCACCACCTGCTCCACATTTCCAAGGTCGATGCCGCCGATCGCGAACCAGGGCACCACGCCCGCGACCTTGCCGCCGGCCTTGCCCCCGGCGCTATGTGCTGCCCGGCGGATCGCGTCCGCCGCGTACCGCACCAGGTCGAGTCCGACGGCGGCTCGCCCCGGCTTCGTGGGGGTGGCCCACACCGGCCCGACGCAAAAGTAGTCCAGGCCGTTGCGGCCAGGGGCTGCGGTAATGGCTGCGTCCACCTGCTCCGGGCTGTGGGTGGACAAACCGATCACGGTGTCCTTGCCGAGGAAGTCCCGGGCCGCCCCGAGGGGGATGTCCTTTTGCCCGATGTGGAACACCGGAGCCCCGGACAGCGAGGCGAGGTCCGCCCGGTCGTTGACAGCCCACAGCCGGCCGTGGCGGTGGGCTGCCTGGTGCAGGACCTCCAGCAGTTCCAGCTCCTCGGCAGCCTCCAGCGACTTGTCGCGCAGCTGGATGATGTCCACGCCGCCGGCAAATGCAGCGTCCACGAAGTCCGCAAAGTCGCCGCGGTCCCGGCGGGCGTCGGTGCAAAGGTAAAGGCGGGCGGTGGTGTGGACGGCATCCTGGCTCATGCTTCCAGCCTAGTTCCTCTAAACTGGGCCAATACCGCGGGAGCCTGCCGCGGCCGTCCACGCCCCTGGCGTCCGGCACCGGCAGGCTGAGAGGGCGTCAGAGCCGACCGCTTGACCTGATCCGGTTAGTACCGGCGTAGGGAAGGAACCTTTTATGGGCAGCAGACTCGTCCCAGCCACGGCCCCAGTCACCGATGCGGCGGCCGCGGCCGCCGCGGTTAACACCAAAAGCCCCAAATGTTACGACGTTGCCGTGATTGGCGGCGGCGTTGTCGGCCACGGAATCGCCTGGGCGGCGCGGCGCTCGGGCCGTTCGGTGGCCCTGATTGACGACGCCCCCGGAAGCGGCGCCAGCTGGGCCGCCGCGGGCATGCTTGCCCCGGTGAGTGAACTCCACTACCAGGAGGAAGCCCTCCTGGAACTCATGCTTGAATCCTCCCGGCTCTGGCCGGCCTTCGCCGCCGGACTGGACGGTGCGGCCGCGGAAGACCCGCGAGACGGCGGCTCCGGGACGGGATACCTCACGACGCCGACCGTCGCCGTGGGTGCCGACGCCGCCGACCGCCGGGCGCTCGCGGACCTGCGCACCGTCCAGCAGGCTGCCGGCCTCGCCGTCGAACCGCTGACCGTCCGTGCGGCGCGCATCCGTGAACCCCTGCTGAGCCCGGGTATTTCCTGCGCCTTCGACATTCCCGCCGACCACCAGGTGGACCCCCGCCGTCTGCTCGCCCGGATCGGGGAACTGCTGGCCGCGGACGGCCGCTGCGACACCATCGCCCGGCGCGCTGCCGGGCTGCTCTGGGAGGACGGGCGGGTGGCTGGCGCCAGCCTCGCCGGCGGCGGTTCTGTCCGGGCCACTGAAACCATTGTGGCCAACGGCCTCGGAGCCGCCGCGCTTGAGGGACTGCCGGCGGGGCTCCGGCTGCCGCTGCGGCCGGTCCACGGTGACATCCTCCGGCTCCGGGTGCCGGAGAAACTGCGGCCGCTGCTCACCTCCACGGTGCGCGGACTGGTGCGCGGGGTGCCCGTCTACATCGTCCCCCGGCAGGACGGCACGGTGGTGATCGGCGCCACCCAGCGGGAGGACGCCCTCGGTGAAGACCTCCGGGACGCTGCCGCGCCGGCTGCCCCGACAGCCGGCACGCCGGCCGGTGCCGCTGTGTCCGCCGGCGGCGTCTACCAGCTGCTGCGCGATGCGCAGCAGCTGGTCCCCTCCGTCGCCGAACTGGAATTGCTCGAGGCCACCGCCCGGGCCCGGCCGGGGACCCCGGACAACGCGCCGCTGCTGGGCCGGGTGGCGGAACCGGGAAGTTCGGCAGACATCGCGGGCCTGGTCATCGCCACCGGCTTCTTCCGGCACGGAATCCTGCTCACGCCCGCCGCCGCAGAGATCTGCCGCGGACTGCTGGACGGCGTCGCGGATCCCCGCTGGGCCCACTTCCGGCCGGACAGATTCAGCACCGGCACACAGTCCGCCGGACCTGCTGCCGACGCCCCGCACACCACATTCCCCCGGAACACCAACACCCGGAACACCAACCCTGAGCGCAACAAGGAAGCGGTATGAACATCACCCTGAACGGAACCGGGCACTCGCTCCCCGACGGCGCCTCGGTCAGCACCCTCGTCAGCCAGGTCACCGGCCGGACCCTGGCCCCCAACGGCCGGTCTGCGGACGGCGGCAAACTCGGCGTCGCCGTCGCCCGCAACGCCGAGGTGGTCCCGCGCAGCCAATGGCACGGCACCGCGCTCGCCGACGGCGACGACATCGAGCTGGTAACGGCGGTACAGGGAGGATGAGCAGCATGGAGGACACCACACTGGCAGCGGCGCCCGGAGCCTCAGTGCCCGGAGCGTCAGCGGCCGCCGCGGATCCGTTCACGGTGGACGGCGTGCAGCTGGGGTCACGGCTCATCATGGGCACGGGCGGGGCCCCGAGCCTGGACGGACTGGGGGCTGCGCTGCTGGCCTCGGGCACCGAACTGACCACCGTCGCGATGCGGCGCTATTCGCCGGCGGAGTCCGGGTCGCTGTTTCAGCTGCTGCTGGAGCACAACATCCGGGTGCTGCCCAACACGGCGGGCTGTTTCACCGCCAGGGACGCCGTGCTGACGGCCGAACTGGCCCGCGAAGCCCTCGAAACGGACTGGGTCAAGCTCGAGGTCATCGCGGACGAGCGCACCCTGCTGCCGGACGCTGTGGAACTGGTCGACGCCACCGAACAGCTGGTGGGCCGCGGGTTCAAGGTGTTCGCGTACACCAACGACGACCCGGTGCTGGCGCTGCGGCTGGAAAACCTCGGCGCCGCTGCTGTCATGCCCCTGGGCGCGCCGATCGGCACCGGCCTGGGCATCCTGAATCCGCACAACATCGAACTGATCGTCTCGCGGGCTTCCGTGCCCGTGGTCCTGGACGCCGGGATCGGCACGGCCTCGGACGCTGCCCTCGCCATGGAACTTGGCTGCGACGCCGTGCTGCTGGCCACGGCCGTGACCCGGGCCCAGAACCCGGTGCTGATGGGGGAGGCCTTCAGGCACGCGGTGATCGCCGGTAGGCTGGCAAAAAGGGCCGGCAGGATCCCGCGCCGGGAGCACGCGCTGGCGTCCTCGGCCATGGAGGGCCGGGCCGAATTCCTTTAGGCAAAGGAGCCTGCCATGGCAGCCGCAGATGATGTCCTCACCGAGGCCCAAATTGACGAGGCCCTGGCGGAACTGCCCGGCTGGAGATGCCGGTCCGGTGGCCTCGTCACGGTCTACAAAGCCCCGACAGCCGCCGCGGCGCTGGAACTGATCGCCGCCGTCGGACGCCTGGCGGAACAGCAGAACCACCACCCGGACCTGGACTGGCGCTACCGGAGGGTCTTCCTGCGGTACAGCTCGCACGACGCCGGGGACAGGGTCACGCGGCGGGACGTCGCGGCCGCTTCAGCCGCCAGTGCGGCAGCCGCCGGGATCGGCGCCACCGCGGAACCTCCGCCCCAGTAGGTCCGAGTCCGGTCACGTGCCGGAGGAAGCGGCGGCGGCGGGGGCCTAAATGACCGGGGTGTTAACGAACCGTGACCACGCACCCGGCTGGGTGGTGGTCACGGATGCAGCGCCCGCCGGGGCGAAGCTGTCAGTAGCGCAGGATGGCGGTCAGCCGTGCAGTGTCGCGGCTGGTGCGGTTCCTGCCCAGGTAGAGGACGGCCGCGACGGCGGCGGTCGCGCCGAGGACGATGGGCAGCACCCACGGAACCCAGGTCAGTCCGGGCTGGTAGCCCAGCCCTGCGGTGATGAAGATGATCCAGCTCAACATCCCGACCGTGAGCGACACCCCTGCCGGCACCGCGATGCCATATTTGGCGTGCCGCTTGTCATTGGCCCACACCACAAAGCCCGCGGCCGCGGTTGCCAGGGCAACAACAATCAGGGAAAGCATGTTCGGACTCCTTGCGGATCTGGGGGACTGGTCAGCAGCGCTGCCGCCAGGGACAGCTGCGGACGGTGGTTAGAGCGCGCCGAAACCGACGCGGCGTACTTCCTCGGCCCCGATTTCGACATAGCCCAGGACGTTGGCGGGAATGATGATCTGGCGGCCTTTTTCGTCCGTTAGCCGCAGTTCCGTGCCCTTCGCGATGGCCTCGCCGACCACCTTGGCCACGGCGTCGGCCTCCTGGGACGATTCCAGGACAATTTCGCGGCCGATGTTCTGAATGCCGATCTTTACTTCCACTGCAAGGCCTCCCAGCCAATCAAAGTTCTTTGGGTGTTATCTCTATTTGTAGTCTAGGTTTCCTTGGGGAAGCGGGAGATTCCGCGCCAAGCTAAACGGTAGATCAGATCGCTCGCCACATCGAGGTCAAGATTACCGTCGGTTTCGAGCCAGTACCGGGCGCTGACCTGCGCCATTCCGGCGAGACCGCGGCCCAGCAACTGGGACTCCAGCTCGGGCAGCTTGGTGTCCTCTGCGATGACACGGGCGACGGCATCGGCGAAGGTCTTGTTGAACGCTTCCAGCCGGGCGCTGACGTCGGCGTCATTGACGAGGTCGGACTCGAAGACGAGGCGGTGGGCCTGGTCGTCGCTGGCGATGAAGCGGAAGTAGGCCCGCATGACAGCCTGGACTCGCTCATCGTTGTCCGTCGTTGAGTTGAGGGCCCCCAGCAGCAGCCCGATCAGTTTGCTCAGCTGGCTGTCCAGCAGGGCCAGGTACAGCTCGCGTTTGGACGGGAAGTGCTGGTACAGCACGGGCTTGCTGACGTGCGCGGTCTCGGCGATTTCGTCCATCGCGGCACCGTGGTAGCCGTTGGCAACGAAGACTTCCTGGGCGGCCGCCAGCAGCTGCGCCCGGCGTTCATCGCGGGGAAGCCGCGCCGATCGTTGTCCGCTTCGTGCCGGGACGTCCGGTGACTTTCCGGCATGACCCCGCTCAACCGGTGCCTGATGAACCACTGTCGGCCTTCTTTCGCTTGCTGTTACGTCCACTTTACGTGCCGGTAATATGACCTGGCGGCATCTTCGGGCATAGATTGAAGTATGGCTTCCAAGTTCACTCCCAATGCAGCGTCCGCAGGCACGGAAAAGGTATCCGTAACGCCAGGCCCGCTGGTGGAACCGGCCGACGGCCTGAGCCCGGACGAGGTGGAACGCTACTCCCGGCACCTGATCATTCCGGAAATCGGGGCGATCGGTCAGCGCCGCCTGAAGAACGCCAGGGTCCTCGTGATCGGCGCCGGCGGCCTGGGCTCGCCAGCGCTGCTTTACCTGGCCGCCGCGGGCGTCGGCACCCTGGGAATCGTCGACGACGACACCGTGGACCTGAGCAACCTTCAGCGCCAGGTGATCCACGGCGTGGCGGATGTGGGCCGGCCCAAGATCGAGTCCGCCCGGGACGCCATTGCCGCCCTGAATCCGCTCGTGGAGGTCCGGCTGCACAATGTCCGGCTTGACGCCTCCAACGCCCTGGAACTCTTTGCCGGCTACGACCTCATCCTCGACGGCGCCGACAACTTCGCCACCCGCTACCTCGTCAATGACGCCGCGGCGATCCTCGGCAAGCCCTACATCTGGGGTTCGATCTTCCGCTTCGACGGGCAGGTCAGCGTCTTCTGGGAGCAGTTCGGCCCCACGTACCGGGACCTGTATCCCGAGGCGCCGCCCGCGGGTTCCGTGCCGTCCTGCGGCGAGGGCGGCGTGTTCGGCATGCTCTGCGCCGCCGTCGGTTCGCTCATGGTGACGGAGGCCGTCAAGCTGATCACCGGCGTCGGGCGTTCCCTGTTGGGCCGGGTGGCGCTCTTCGACGCACTGGGCGGGTCTTGGCGCGAAATCAAGGTCTCCCGTGATCCCGAGGCGGAGCGGATCACGGAACTGACCGACTACGAGGCTTTTTGCGGCATCACCCCCGCCGCCGACGCGGGCACCGAACATACCGTGACCGCCACGCAGCTGGCGACCATGCTGGCCTCCCGGACGGCCGGGCTCAAGGATTTCCAGCTGGTGGATGTGCGGGAGGCAGGGGAATACGAGATCGTCCGGATCGACGGGGCGGTGCTGATCCCGCAGGGCCGGATCCTGGCCGGCGAGGCCTGGCAGGAGCTGCCGCGGGACATGGACATCGTGTTCCACTGCAAGGCCGGGACCCGGTCCGCGGCCGTTCTCGCCGCTGCCCGGGCCGCCGGCTATGAGCGCGTCAGCCACCTTGACGGCGGAATCCTGGCCTGGGTGCGCGACGTAGAGTCCGGAAAACCGGTTTACTGACCGTCGTAGCGTGAAATGAACCCGTCTGGAAAGGCCAGTGACATGAGCGTCACCCCGCAGCACAAAATCGGCTCCGGTTTCGGGCGGGACTCGACGGCGGCGGAGGTCATTGCCGGGATCGACCTGCACGGGAAGACCGCCATCGTCACCGGCGGCTACTCCGGCCTGGGCCTGGAAACCGTCCGGGCCCTGGCATCAGCCGGCGCCGCCGTGGTGGTGCCGGCCCGGCGGCCGGAACATGCCCGCGAAGTACTGGCGCAGGCCGGCGTCCCCTCCGGGACAGGCGCCGGAGAAGTCAGCGTCGCCGCGCTTGACCTGGGCGACCAGTCCAGTGTGAAGGAGTTTGCGGCCGGCTTCCTGGCTTCCGATTTCCTTGGCGGGAGCGGCAACCTGGACATCCTCATCAACAACGCCGCGATCATGGCCAGCCCCGAACGCCGTGTGGGTCCCGGCTGGGAGTCGCAGTTCGCCACCAACCACCTGGGTCACTTTGCCCTCACCAACCTGCTCTGGCCCGCGCTGGCTGCCGGTTCCGGGGCCCGGGTCGTGTCGCTGTCCTCCACCGGGCACAAGCTCTCGCCGATCCGCTTCGAGGACATCAACTTCGAGACCGGCTATGACAAATGGCGGGCGTACGGGCAGGCCAAGACGGCCAACTCGTTGTTCGCCGTGCAGCTTGATGCGCTCGGCAGGGACTCCGGGGTGCGCGCCTTCGCGGTGCATCCGGGCGGGATTATGACGGAACTCCAGCGCCACCTGCCCAGGCAAGAAATGATCGCCGCCGGCTGGATGGATGAGGCCGGCAACGTCGACGCGCGGTTCAAGACCCCCGCCCAGGGTGCGGCGAGTTCCGTGTGGGCGGCGGCGTCTCCGGCGCTCACGGGAATGGGCGGCGTCTACTGCGAGGACTGCGACGTCGCTGAGCCCACCGTAGTGGGCTCGCCGGAGGCGCGGATCCGGGGCGTTGACGCCCACGCGGTGGACCGCGCTGATGCCGCCAGGCTGTGGACGCTGTCCGCTGAGCTGACGGGAATCAACGCCTTCGCCGGCTAGCGCCCGTGCACTAATGACGTGGCTGGATGACCGAGTTGAGCGGCATGCCTCGAGTCGTTCAGGTCTGTGGCGGGCCATGGGTGTCCTGCCGTGAAGAGGTGCCAGTCCGGGAAGGGGTCCGGGGGCAGTTCGGAGTCGGGATCAGGGCCGGGATCCTCGGGTACGCCTTCGGCAAGGAGTGTCACCATGGCCTGGAGGCGGTCCGGCCAGTGGGGTGGTTCCCAGTCCTGTTGTTCGCTGGGGTAGTGCCGTCCGGATGGTGACGTCCAGCCGGGCGGGGCGTCTTTGCTGGCCCCGGCCGGTGTCCAGGCCGAGGAGTGTTTCAGGCCGTGGTGTTTGCGGCAGGGCTGGCCGAGGTTGGAGATCCCGGTGGTGCCTCCGTCAGCCCAGGCCAGGAGGTGGTCGGCGTCGTTGTCCAGGGACTGGTTGTTGCAGCCCGGGAACGGGCACTTCCCGTCGCGGAGCCGCAGCCACTGCCGCACTGCCTTCGGCACCCGGTAGCTGGACCGGCCGATTTCCAGCGGCGCCCCGTCCCGAGGGTCAACCAGGACCCGGTAGAACGAGCCGGCGCCTTCGGCGACGAGCCGGCGGGCCATCGAGGGCGGGATCGGCCCGTACCCGTCCAGGACCGCCGGTTCCTCCCCGGCGCCGAGCAGGGACAGGACCGGGACGGTGACCAGGACCTGCGCCCGCGGCGACGGCACACCCCCACCCGCGCCTTCTCCCTCAGTGCCGCTGGTCAGCAGCCAGGTCGCGGCGACATCGGCGCGGAGCTGGGTCAGGGTGCGGGCCTCGGCCGGGCCCTGGAGGGCGCGGGCGGCCGCGGTGCTCCGGTCCCAGATCCCCGCGGCGGTATCGGCCGGGAGGTACGCGGAAAACCAGGCCATCCCGTCGGAGTCCGGGCGGTACTCGACCCGCCGGTCCGCAGCGCTTTTGGTGTGGCGTGTTTCGATGCTCTCCCGGTGGTGGCGTTCGCGCCAGGTGCGGGCCTTGGCCCGGAACCGGGACGGAACGAGCTCCCCGGCCGGGCACCCGCGGGCCGGGTCCGGGGCGTCAGGGTCCAGGAAGTGCGCCTCCAGGTCGGCCGCGCCGGCCGGGTCCAGGCCGCCGGTTTCGTCGACGATGATCCGGGCATGCGCCCACGAAATTCTCCCGGCCGCCAGCGCCGCCAGGGTCAGCGGCAAACCCCGCGTCAGCGCCAGGCACTCGGACAGGAAGGCACCCGCGGTCCCCTCGCTCACGGTCAGGACACAGGCGACCTCCGCCGTCACCGCCATCTCCTGGCAGGCAGAGTCCCGCAGCGACGCCGCCGGGGCCGCCATGGCATCGGTGGCCTGCAGATAGGTAGCGGCCAGCCTGACTTTCAACGCCGCAGTCCTGGCCTCCAGCCGGGCGACCTCGGCAAGGCCGTCCAGGCAATCATCCGCCAAATCCCGCAACGGATCGTTCCCCAACGGACCAGCCTCCCGGCCGACAATGGCACCGGACGGACCCCCGCCGTCAGCGCCGGCACCGGCGACGGAATCCAGCGCCGCAGTCAACACCGCGACAGCCGCCACAGCCGCCCTGCCATCGGCACTCCAGTCCGTGCTTTCCATACACCCAAACTAGCGCGCACCTCCGACACTTTTCACGAACCCGGCAGCGCCGCGGGACACCCCCTGCATGACGGCTGGCGACACCGGCGAGAATCGAAGAACGCCCGGGCATAAGGTGCCGCAGCATTCCTTGCCGAGGGGCACAACGCGAACCTCGGCAACTTCTGTGATGCAGACGGGCCACCCTGGCGAATCAACGACCACACCGCGTTCACCGACGACGGGCAAGGGATCGTCGTCCAGCTTGTATGGGACGACCAGAGAGGTCGTGGTCGTCGTCCGTCCGTCGAGGATCGCGCCCACGAGTGCGCCTCGCAGGGTGCCCGGAAACCCGCACTCTTCGACCAGTAGACCAGCAATTTCGTCCCGGAGATGCCTGGGTCAGTTCCCGGCCGCCGGGCCCTTCAGGATGCTTCCGTCCGGCGGAATGCGCGGCTTAAGCGATTTCCCGCACGCCGTCCGGTGCCGGACGTTCCTGGTGTCCAACCGGGCATTCGGCTCCGGCCGGAGCCGCGGGTTGTTCGACCGTGATGCCGTACAGTGCCTCGAGGGCGGCGACGTAGTTTTCCTGCTGGCCGTTGGCGGCGAGCTCACGCGCCCGGACCGTGGGGACGTGGAGCAGCTGCTTGACCATCCGGCGGAGCGCGAATTCGACTTCCTCGGCCGCGGCGGTGCAGCCGTGGCGGGCGCGGACCTTTTCCATTTCCGCGTCCAGCACGTTCATGGTGTGCCGGCGCAACGCGACGATGGCCGAGTCCACCGAGCGGGCCTCGCGTTCCTGCTCGAAGGCGCTGGCCGCACCGGCCACAATGCTGCTGGCCTGGGCCAGCGATTCGGCCTGTTCCTGCGGAGCCGCCAGCCGGACGGATTCCAGCGTGAGCAGCTCGACGCCGTCGAGTCCTCCAACGGCGGGATCGAAATCGTGGGTGAGGGCCAGATCGATGGCGATCAGGGGCTGGGGCGAGGCCGCCCGGACCCTGGCCAGTTCCGCGGCCTCGACGCGGGTGTCAGCGCCGCTGCAGCCGATCATGACGTCGGCGGCGGCGACGGCCGCCGGGAGGCTGTCGCCGTCCAGTGCGGTTCCGCCGCGGGTGGCGACAAAGCCGGCGGCGCGGCCGGACGAGGAGTAGACGGATACATCCGTGCAGCCGCGCTCACGCAGCAGCGACATGGTGGCGCCTGCATAGGCGCCGGTGCCGAACACCACGACCTTCTTGGCGGACCAGTCGTGGACCTCGGAGAGCTCGGTGGCGAGGTCCAGGGCGACGGAGACCACGGAGAGGCCGCGGGCGCCGAGGGCGGTCTGGGCTCCGACGTCCTTGGCGGTCTTCGACGCCGCCTGGAACAGCCGGACGAGGCCGGAACTGGCCGTGCCTTCGTGCTGGGCGGTGATGAGCGCCCGGCGCACCTGTCCGGCGATTTCGCGTTCGCCCACGACGGCGGAGTCCAGTCCGGAGCTGACCGAGAAGAGATGCTGCGTGACGTCCGCGCCGGTGCGGGTGCTGAAGGAACGCGCAACGAGCTGTTCATTGAGTCCGGTGGAGCCGCTGAGCTGGGCGATGAGTGCCGCGCGGGCGTTATCGACATCGTCCGGGCGGGGCGCCTCACCGTAAATTTCGAAGCGGTTGCAGGTGGCAAGGACAATGGCACCCGCCACGGCCGGCGACCCGGCGAGGGCGGATGTGGCGAGCTCTGAAGCACCGGTGCTCAGTTGAGCAACGGTCTCGAGGTCGATGTCGGCGTGGGTCGCCACCAGAGAAAAAAGAACCACAGCAGTTCAATCATAGCTTTTTCGTCCCCGTGTAGAACAACTAACCGGCGTGTGACCGCACACGCCGGGCTGTGATTCCCGCCACCGTGCGGCCGCCGCCCGGGCACGTGACAGTCTGTCGTTATCTTTTGGGGCTGATTTTCGGCACAATCGAAGGCATGACTCCTCGCGCTGCGGCAACTCCTGAAATCTCCGGCCTCGACGCCGGGCACCCGCTGATGGACGGCCGCACCGCGGATTCCCCGCTGATTACCGCCTACCGCGGCGGCAAGCCCTCCCGCCGTCCGGTCTGGTTCATGCGCCAGGCCGGCCGCTCGCTGCCCGAGTACCTCAAGGTGCGCGAGGGGGTTGCAATGCTGGATTCCTGCCTGCGCCCCGAGCTGGCCTCCGAGATCACCCTGCAGCCGGTCCGCCGCCACGATGTCGACGCCGCCATCTTCTTCTCCGACATCGTCATCCCGCTCAAGCTGGCGGGAGTCGGCGTGGACATTGTCCCCGGCGTCGGTCCCGTGCTGGACAAGCCGGTCCGGACCGCGGCCGATGTTGCCGCCCTGCCCCAGCTGACCTGGGAGGCCCTTGAGCCCATCCGCGAAGCCGTCCGGCTCACCGTCGCCCAGCTGGGGAAGACCCCGCTGATCGGCTTTGCCGGTGCGCCGTTCACGCTCGCGGCCTACATGGTTGAAGGGAAGCCGTCCCGCGACCACCTCGGCCCGCGCACCATGATGCACGCCGACCCGGAGACCTGGACCGCCCTGGCTAAATGGGCCGCGGATGCCTCCGGCATGTTCCTCCGCGCCCAGCTGGAAGCCGGCGCCTCCGCCGGCCAGCTCTTCGACTCCTGGGCCGGCTCACTCGGCCTGGCGGACTACAAACGCTTCGTCGCCCCGGCCTCCGCGCGCGCCCTGGACCACGTCCGGGACCTCGGTGCTCCGCTGATCCACTTCGGCACCGGCACCTCTGAACTGCTCGTCGCCATGCGCGACGTCGGTGTCGACGTCGTCGGTGTCGACTACCGCCTGCCGCTCGACGAAGCCAACCGCAGGCTGGGCGGCACGGTCCCGCTGCAGGGCAACATCGACCCGGCGCTGCTGTCCGCTCCGTGGGAAGTGCTCGAAGCCCACGTCCGTGAAGTCATCGCGGCCGGTGCCTCGGCCCCCGGCCACGTGCTGAACCTGGGCCACGGCGTGCCGCCGGACACCGATCCGGCCGTGCTGACGCGCGTTGTCGAACTGATCCACTCGATTTCCCCGGAGTAGGCACATGCAGGCAGCCGGCAGCAGCGCTGTGAAGCCCGCAGCGCAGACCGCCGTGGTGGTGGGCGGCGGAATTTCCGGCCTGCTCGCCGCCCGCGAGCTGGCCCGGGCCGGCGTCCGCACCACTGTCCTGGAGGCCTCCAGCGCGTGGGGCGGCTGCGTCGGCAGCCATGTGGTGGCCGGCCTGACCCTGGACAGCGGCGCCGAGTCCTTCGCCACCCGTTCTTCCGCGGTGGCGGACCTCGCCGCCGAACTGGACCTCACCGGGCAGATCGTTGCACCGGAGCCGGGAGGCGCCTGGGTCCAGTTGCCCGACGGCCCGCGTGAACTTCCCCGCACCGGAGTCCTTGGCATCCCAGCCAACCCCTGGGACCCGGAAGTCCGCCGCTCCCTCGGCCTCCCCGGCTCGCTCCGGGCCTCGCTCGACAAGCTCCTGCCTGCCGCCCTCGGGACCACGGCCGACGCCACGAGCGTCTCAGCCCTGGTCCGTGCGCGAATGGGGCGGCGCGTGCTCGAACGGCTGGTGGCACCCGTCGTCGGCGGGGTGCACTCCGCAGACCCGGACGTCCTCGACATCGACATGGTGGCACCGGGCCTGCGCGCCGGGATCCGGGAGCACGGCTCCCTCGCCGCCGCCGTGGCCGCTCAACGCCGCGGGGGAGGGGCCACCGCGGCGCTGTCGCCCGGCGCCCCGCCGCCCGGGCTGCAGAAGGCCGGGTCCGCCGTCGCGGGACTGCGCGGCGGGATGCACACCCTCATTACCGCCCTGCTGGCCGAGCTGCGCCGCGAAGGCGTGACGCTGCTCGGCGGCACCAAGGCCGACACCGTGGAGCGCACAGCCGGCGGCTGGCGGGTCTCCTCCGGCGGCACCGCCCACGACGGCGGGTTGCTGGTGGTCGCCGTGGAAGGCCCTGCCGCCGTCGGACTCCTCGCCGGCGCCCTGCCGGAACTCACCGCCCTCCGCCCCGAGGCAGGACCCGACGTCAGCCTGGTCACCCTCGTGGTGGACCTGCCCCAGCTCGACGCCGCACCGCGCGGCACCGGCGTCCTGGTCGCGCCGCAAAGCCCGGGAATCCAGGCCAAGGCACTCACCCACGCCACCGCCAAATGGGAGTGGCTTGCAGACAAAGCCGGCCCCGGCACCCACGTTGTCCGCTTGTCCTACGGGCGGGGCGACGCCCGGCACGGAGCCAGGAACCGGCCCGAGCCCCGCTCCGATGCGGAGCTGTTCGAGGCTGCCCTCAAGGACGCCACCGCGCTGCTTTCCGTCCCGATCACCGCCGGGGATGTGGTGGCTTGGGACGTCGTGCGCTGGGGCGGGGCACTGCCCTTCGCTTCGCTGGGGCATAAACGCCGGGTCGCGGAAGTGCGCAGCATCTGCGCGGCGGACGGCACACTGGCCGTGGTCGGCGGCTGGCTGTCCGGCAACGGCCTCGCGGCGATCGTGGCCGACACGCCGAAACAGGTCCGGCAGCTGCTCGCCTGAGCTGCGCCGGAGCCCCTGTCGTCCGGGCGCCAAAATCGCTCCCGGATACCCGGATACCCGGAAACGAGGGGAACAGCAAATTTTCCCGGGCGTCCTCCGGCGGCTAGTGTCGATGACCATGGTTACGCACAGGTCCCACGTCCAAAAAACGCAGGCCGGTCACCATGGGGGACTTCGTCGCGGCACGGCAGCTGTAGCGCTCGGAGTGGTACTGGCTCTATCAGCAGGGGCGCCCGCCTCACAAGCAGCCACGGGCGCCGCCGCCTCTGGTTCAGTTTCTGCCGCAGTTCCCACAGCGACAGACTTGCTGTCCCTTGACCTCGGCGGCCTGTTTGACGGCCTGCTCGCACCCGCAAAGCAGGCCACGCCGAGTCCTTCGCCGTCAAGTCCCTCCCCGCAGCCCACCTCCACTTGGGAGCCGGACGATCCGGAGCCGAGCAGCTCCCCGAAGCAATCTCCCACGCAGCCCGGCACCCCCCAGCCCGTGGTACCTCCGGTCACCGCGGTTCCGGCGCCCACCGCTCCGGGAACGACCCCGCCGGCAGCGCCCGCGGTTCCCGGCCAGCCGGCTGCCGAGCCGGCCCCGGCCGGCGCAACGCAGACCGGCGACACCCAGCCCGGCGAAGCCCCGGCTGCGACTGCCGAGGCAGCGACCACGGCGTCCGCGGCACCGTCTAACCCGGCCACGGCGTCCCCGACAGCAACCGGTGGCCCCGCAACGGCGTCGGCCAAGCCCCGTTCCGGGAGCACCTCGATGGAAGCGACGTCGGTGCGGGAGCCCCTCGGACCGTCGCCGCTGCTCGGCCTGGGCATCGGCCTCGTCGTACTGTCAGTTGCCGCCGGCGTCGTGGTCCTGCGCATGCGCCGCGTCGGATAGTACCCGCGGTCCTGCCGTACACGGCGGCCCCTGCCCCAGCCAAATGTGAAATGAAGCACTTCTACGCACTGTAGAAGTGCTTCATTTCGACTTAGCTGAGGGGAAGGGGCAGACTGGTATCCATGAGCCACACTTCTGCCGAAACTGTCACTAAAACTGAATCAGCAAGCGAAGAATCAGCCGAGCAGTTCTTCACGCTCTGGACGGTTTTCAAGCGCTCCGCCGATGTCCTCCGCAGCGGCGATGCTGCTGAGGACTTCGACGCCCTCACCGCACGCCTGGCGGAGGCCGGAGTGGTCCACCGCGGCAGCTACGACGTCTCGGCGATGCGCGCCGACGCGGACATCATGGTCTGGCTGCACGGCCCCCAGCCGGAAGCCCTCCAGCGTGCCGTCCGCGACATCCGCCGCAGCAAACTGTTCGCGGGCACCGAGATTGCCTGGTCCGCCATGGGCGTGCACCGGGAAGCCGAGTTCGCCAAGAACCACACCCCCGCCTTCTCCCGCGGGGTGGAACCGGCAGAGTGGCTCTGCGTCTACCCCTTCGTGCGCTCCTACGAGTGGTACCTGCTTCCCGACGCCGAACGCGGCGCCATGCTCCGCGACCACGGCATGCTGGGCCGGGACTTCCCCCAGGTCATCTCCAACACGGTGTCCTCCTTCGCCCTCGGCGACTGGGAATGGATCCTGGGCCTGGAAGCCCCCGACCTGGTGGACCTGGTGGACCTGATGCGCCACCTGCGCGCCACCGAAGCCCGCCACCACGTCCGCGAAGAAATCCCGTTCTACACCGGCCGCCGTGTGAACGCATCCGAGATCGCCGAGGTCCTTTCATGAGCCCGCTGGATCCCCAGAACACTGCCACAGGCGAAACAGTCCTGAACGAGGTCACCGAAGCGGGCCGGATGGCCCCCAAGGCCTACGACGCCGTGCTCCTCGCCTCCTTCGGCGGCCCCGAAGGCCAGGACGACGTCCTTCCGTTCCTGCGCAACGTCACCCGCGGCCGCGGAATCCCGGACGAGCGGCTCGAAGAGGTCTCGCACCACTACCGCGCCAACGGCGGCATCAGCCCGATCAACCAGCAGAACCGTGATCTCAAGGCCGGCATCGAAGCTGAACTCGCCGCCCGCGGGATCGAGCTGCCGGTGTTCTGGGGCAACCGGAACTGGGCCCCGTACATCCCGCAGACCCTTCAGGACATCTACGACGCCGGGCACCGCAAGATCCTCATGGTCACCACCAGCGCCTACTCCTGCTACTCCAGCTGCCGCCAGTACCGCGAGGACATCGGCGTCGCACTGACCGAGACCGGGCTCGACGGGAAGCTCGAAGTGGACAAGGTCCGCCAGTACTTCGACCACCCCGGCTTCGTCGAGCCCTTCATCGAAGGCACCGCCAAGGGCCTCGCCGACGTCCGTGCGCAGCTGGCCGCGGCCGGCACCCCCGACGCGCCGGTCCACATCCTGTTCGCCACCCACTCCATCCCCACCCGCGACGCCGAGGCCGCCGGCCGCTCCGACGCCGAACCGCGCCACTTCGAGGAAGACTCCGCCTACGTCGCGCAGCACCTGGCCTCCGGCACCGAGGTCATCCGCCGGGTGGAGGCCGAGACCGGCGACACCGCACCCTGGTCCCTCGTCTACCAGTCCCGGTCCGGGGCACCGCACGTGCCCTGGCTGGAACCCGACATCAACGACGCCATCGAAGAACTCGCGAGCCAGGGCGTCAAGGGCATCGTGATCGTCCCGCTCGGCTTCGTCAGCGACCACATGGAAGTGGTCTGGGACCTCGACACCGAGGCCCTGCAAACCTGCGCCACACTGGGCCTCGCCGCCACGCGGGTCCCCACGCCCGGGACGCACCGCAAGTTCGTGGGCGGCATCGTGGACCTGATCTGCGAGCGGACCGCCGCCAACAACATCGCCGACCGGCCGCACCTGACCGAGCTCGGGCCCTGGTATGACGTCTGCCGCCCGGGCTGCTGCGCCAACTTCCGCGGCGAAAAGCCCACCATTTCGGGCGCGGACACCACCATCGGCACCGGCCACGACCCCTACCCGGCGGCCGCCGGCACAACCGCTCCGGCGGGGGACCAGGACACGCCGTGACCGTGCGGATCGGAACACGCGCGAGCAAGCTGGCGCTCACGCAGACCCAGCAGACAGCGGACCAGCTGACCGCCGTCGGCGGCTTCCCGGTCGGACTGGTCCACATCCGGACCGACGGCGACGTCCTCACCGGATCGCTGTCCCAGATGGGCGGCACCGGCGTCTTCGTCGCTGCCCTGCGCGATGCCCTGCTGCAGGACAAATGCGATGTCGCGGTGCACTCGCTCAAGGACCTGCCGACCGGCTCAGCCCTCGGGCTGACGCTTGCGGCCACGCCGAAACGCGTCGACGTCCGCGACGTGCTGTGCGCCCGCGACGGGCTCAAGCTCGCCGACCTGCCCGCCGGCGCCACTGTGGGCACGGGTTCCCCGCGGCGTGCAGCCCAGCTGCGGGCCGCCCGCCCGGACCTGGACATCCGCGACATCCGCGGCAACGTCGACACCCGGCTCGGCCGCGTTCCCGGACTGCCGGGCAACAGCACCGACGCCGTCGTCGACGGCAAGAGCGGCGACCTCGACGCCGTTGTGCTCGCCGCCGCCGGTCTGCATCGGATCGGCAGGCTCGACGCCGTCAGCGAGTACCTCGAAACCGAAGTCATGCTGCCTGCCGCCGGGCAGGGTTCCCTTGCGATCGAGTGCCGCTCCGCCGATGCGCCGCGCAAGGCAGGATCCACCGAAGGCTCGCAGGGCGTGCTGGCGCAGGCCCTCGCCGCCCTCGACGACCCGGACACCCGGCTTGCCGTCACGGCCGAGCGGGCGCTCCTGGCCCGCCTGGAAGCCGGCTGCGCCGCGCCGGTGGGCGCCTACGCCTACCGCAAAGGCAGCCTGCTGCACCTTGAAGCCGTGGTCTGCGCCGTCGACGGAACAGCCACTGTCCGGGACAGGAAGGCCACCGACGGACTCACCGAGGTCGGCGCAACCCTGCTGGGGATCGAGCTCGCCGAAGTCCTGCTGGCCCGCGGGGCCGCTGACATCGCGGACCTGGCCGCATCCTGATCCGCAGAATTCTCCAGTTCATGGGACGGCACCGTGCCAGAAACCTCGACGCCCGCACCCCCGGTGCCCGCGACGTCCGGGTCACCGGCGAACAGGACGGCCAGGGCGGGCAGGGCGGCATGAGGGCGCCCGACGGCGCCCGGATCCTTGTCGCCCGCAGTCCTGACCGCGCGGCGGACCTTGTCAGCGCCCTGCGCGCCGTCGGCGCAGAGCCCCTGCTGCTGCCGCTGATTGACTTTGAGGTCGCCAGCGACCAGCACTCCCTGGATGTCGCGTTTGATGCCCTGGGCGCCGGTGCCTACAACTGGCTCGTGATCAGCAGTGTGACCACGGTCCAGGCGCTCGAGGCCAAAGCCGCCGAACGGGGTACCACCCTCAGCCGCTGGCTCCCGGGCAGCCTGCTGGTGGCCACGGTCGGGCCCGCCACACGCCGCTTCCTCGAATCCCGGGATGTCGCCGTCGATCTGGCGCCCACGGGGCAGCAGTCCGGCGCGGGACTCCTCGACATCTGGCCCGAGCACCAGGGCAGCGTGCTCCTGCCGCAGGCAGACATCGCCGACCCCCGGCTATGCCGCGGACTTCAGGCACGGGGCGCCTTCGTCCAGGCCGTGACCGCGTACCGCACCGTGGACTACCCGGCCGACCCGGGCCGGAGCCTTGCCGTTTGCCAGCCGGCAGCGCAGCCTGTCCCCGGGGCAGACCGGGACAACGGAGCCGCCGTCCTGACCCCGGACCAGGCGAAAGCCGAAATCGGTGCCGGCCGGCTCGACGCCGTTGTCGCCGCTTCCCCCAGCGCTGCCCGGCGCATCCACGAGGACCTCGCCCCGCTGGGCTCCTGCCGCTTCGTCGCCATCGGACGGTCGACTGCCGCCGAGGCCGAGTCGCTCGGCCTCACCGTCGCCGCCGTTGCCGGGGAACCCACCGCCTCCGGCCTGGTTGCCGCCGTCGTCCGGTCCCTGGCAAGCCAGCCGTCCCCACCCCACCAGCCAGTCGCAGAGCCCACAGCAAAGGACACCATATGAGCTTCCCGACCCACCGTCCCCGCCGCCTGCGCACCACCCCGGCCATGCGCCGGCTGACGGCCGAGCACCGGCTCTCGGCCTCGGAGCTGATCCTGCCCGCCTTCATCCGTGAAGGCCTGGCCGGGCCGAACCCCATTGCCTCGATGCCCGGTGTGCAGCAGCACACCACCGACACCCTGAAGCGTGCCGCCAGCGAGGCAGTGGGGCTCGGCGTCGGCGGCATTATGCTCTTTGGAATCCCCGCCGTCCGCGACGCCACCGGCACCGCCTCGCTGGACCCCGAGGGCGTGCTGAACAAGGCCATCCGGGACGTCCGGGCCGAGGTCGGCGACGAGCTGGTCATCATGAGCGACGTCTGCCTGGACGAATTCACCGACCACGGCCACTGCGGCGTCCTCGACGCCAACGGCTACGTGGACAACGACGCCACGCTGGAGATCTACGGCCGGATGGCCGTGGCCCAGGCCGAGGCCGGCGCACACGTCCTTGGCCCGTCCGGGATGATGGACGGACAGATCGCCGTGATCCGGCAGGCCCTCGAGGACGCCGGCCACACCAACACCGCCGTCGTCGCCTACGCCGCGAAATACGCCTCAGCGTTCTACGGGCCGTTCCGCGAAGCCGTCGATTCCCAGCTCACCGGCGACCGCCGCACCTACCAGATGGACGCCGCCAACCGCCGCGAAGCGATCCTCGAAGTGGAACTGGACCTCGAAGAAGGCGCCGACATGGTGATGGTCAAGCCGGCCATGAGCTACCTCGACATCCTCGCCGACGTCGCCGCAATGAGCCCGGTGCCGGTCGCCGCCTACCAGATTTCCGGCGAGTACTCCATGATCGAGGCCGCCGCCGCCAACGGCTGGATCGACCGCCGCGCGGCCATCACCGAATCCGTGCTGGGTATCAAACGGGCCGGGGCCAACATGGTCCTGACCTACTGGGCCAGCGAACTCGCCGGCTGGCTGAAGGAGTCCTGATGAACACCGTGACAGCGACGGACCCCGCCTCCGCGTCGAACCCCACGGCCCCCGTGGGCCCGGGGCGCATCCTGCTGGGGCTGAACACCTTCGGCGACGTCGGGGTCTTCCCCGACGGGCACCCCGTCCCGCACGCCCAAGTGCTGCGGCAGCTGCTGGAACAGGCCGAACTCGCGGACGAGGTGGGGCTCCACGCCTTCGGCGTGGGGGAGCACCACCGCCGCGACTTCGCCGTCTCCGCCCCCGAGGTCTTCCTCGCCGCGGCGGCCGCCCGGACCAAGCACATCCGGCTCGGCTCCGCTGTCACCGTGCTGAGCTCCGATGACCCCATCCGCGTCTTCCAGCGCTTCTCCACCGTGGACGCCATCTCGAACGGCCGGGCCGAGGTCATGCTGGGACGCGGCTCCTTTGTGGAGTCCTTCCCGCTCTTCGGCCTCGACCTGGCCGACTACGAGGTCCTGTTCGAGGAGAAGCTGGAGCTCTTCGGCAAGGCCCGCGACCAGAAGCCCATCCACTGGGAGGGCCGCACCCGGCCGGCCATCAACGGGCTCAGCGCGTACCCGCCGCTGGAACACCACCTGCTGCCCGCCTGGATCGGAGTCGG
Source organism: Pseudarthrobacter kochi (assembly GCF_055412805.1). NCBI lineage: Bacteria > Bacillati > Actinomycetota > Actinomycetes > Micrococcales > Micrococcaceae > Pseudarthrobacter > Pseudarthrobacter kochi. Next base: position 54,847 of record NZ_JBVAYV010000008.1, on the reverse strand, counting down.
CGGAACCCCCGAATCGGTGCTGCGCTGCGCCGAATACGGCTACCCGATCATCTTCGCCATCATCGGCGGACAGCCCCGGTCCTTCGCCCCGCTGGCCAACCTCTACCGCGAGGCGATGGCCAAATACGGCCACCCGATGCAGCAGATGGGCACGCATTCACCCGGCCACATTGCCGCCACCGACGAGGACGCGCGGGAGGAGTTCTTCCCGCACTGGCTCGCCCAGCGCAACCTGATCGGCTCCGAGCGTGGCTGGGGTCCGGGCAACCGCGCCGAGTTTGACGCCATGTGCACCCCCGAGGGCGCCCTCTACGTGGGCTCCCCGGACACCGTCGCCACGAAGATCGCCCTGCTGAAAAAGAACCTCGGCGTGGACCGCTTCGACCTCAAGTACAGCAACGGGACCCTGCCGCACAAGGCGATGATGCGCTCGATCGAGCTGTTCGGCACCGAGGTGGCCCCACGGTTGGCTGCTTTGCTGGCCGGGGCTTCACCGCAGAACTGACCTGAAAGAATAGGAACCATGACTTCCAGCCATCCTCGCAACGAGGAACTCTTCGACCGTGCCCGCCAGCTGATGCCGGGCGGGGTCAACTCCCCGGTCCGCGCGTTCGGCTCCGTCGGCGGGACCCCGCGTTTTATGGTCTCCGCCAAGGGCCCGTACCTGACCGATGCCGACGGCGCGGAGTACGTGGACCTGGTCTGCTCCTGGGGCCCGGCGCTGCTGGGACATGCCCACCCGGCCGTCCTCGCCGCCGTCCACGCCGCCGTCGACCGCGGGCTGTCCTTCGGCGCCTCGACGCCGGATGAGGCCAACCTCGCGGCAATCGTCCAGGAGCGCGTCCCCGCCGCCGAACGGGTCCGGATGGTCTCCACCGGCACCGAGGCGACCATGACCGCCGTCCGGCTGGCCCGCGGCTTCACCGGCCGGAACCTCATCATCAAGTTTGCCGGCTGCTACCACGGCCACCTCGACGGGCTGCTCGCCGCCGCCGGCTCCGGACTGGCCACCCTGGCGCTGCCGGGCTCCGCCGGCGTCACGGCCGCCACCGCCGCCGAGACCCTCGTGCTGCCCTACAACGACCTCGCCGCCGTCGAGGCCGCCTTCGCCAAGCACGGCGGGAACATCGCCGCCGTCATCACCGAGGCGGCCCCGGCCAACATGGGTGTCGTCACCCCGGGCGAGGGCTTCAACGCCGGCCTGTCCCGCATCACCCGGGAGCACGGCGCCTTGCTGATCCTCGACGAGGTCCTCACGGGCTTCCGGACCGGCTACTCGGGCTACTGGGGACTCACCGGCGGCGCGGCCGGCGCCGCCCAGCCCTGGACCCCGGACCTGCTGACGTTCGGCAAGGTCATCGGCGGCGGAATGCCGGCGGCGGCCCTCGCCGGCCGCGCGGACGTCATGGACTACCTCGCGCCCCTGGGACCCGTCTACCAGGCCGGCACGCTGTCCGGCAACCCGGTGGCGATGGCCGCCGGCGTCGCGACCCTTACCCACGCCACCGAAGAGGTCTACTCCTTCGTGGACGCCCGCTCACTGGAGCTCTCCGCGGCCCTGTCCGCGGCATTGGAGTCCGCAGGCGTGGACCACTCGATCCAGCGGGCCGGGAACCTGTTCTCGGTGGCGTTCGGCACCTCCGCCCGCGGCGTGCACAACTACGACGACGCCCAGGGCCAGGAAGTGTTCCGCTACGCGCCGTTCTTCCACTCCATGCTGGACTCCGGGGTCTACCTGCCGCCGTCGGTCTTCGAAGCATGGTTCCTGTCCGCCGCGCACGACGACGCCGCAATGAACCGGATCTTCGACGCCCTGCCCGCCGCCGCGAAGGCGGCGGCTTCCGCGAAGGCGTAGCGCCGGACGCCCCAATAAGACGCAGCAATAGTACGGCGGCCCGTTCCGGCGTCGTCGGTTAAAGCACTTTGGGCACCCGCCGCGGCGGGTGCCCAAAGTGGTTAAGCTGCTGACCTGCTAACTAGAGGACGTCCGAGAGGAAGCCCTGCAGGCGTTCCGTGCGCGGATCCGTGAAGAGCTGTTCCGGCGGGCCGGACTCCACAACGACGCCGGCGTCCATAAAGGTCACAGTGTCCGAAACGTTGCGGGAGAAGCCCATCTCGTGCGTCACCACAACCATGGTCATGCCGCCCTTGGCGAGGTCGGCCATCAGCGCCAGAACGCCCTTGACCAGCTCCGGGTCGAGGGCTGAAGTGGCCTCGTCAAAGAACATGACTTCCGGCTTCATGGCCAGCGCCCGTGCGATCGCCACGCGCTGCTGCTGCCCGCCGGACAGGTTGGCCGGAGGGGCGTCCGCCTTGTGCTTGAGCCCGACCAGGTCCAGCTGCTCCAGGGCTTCGGCCCGGGCCTGCTCGGCCGGGAGTTTGCGCAGCTTGCGCAACGCGAGAGAGACGTTCTCCACCACGGTCTTGTGCGGGAACAGGTTGAACTGCTGGAATACCATGCCGATGCGCTGGCGCAGTTCATCCGGGTTGTCCTTGAGCACGGACCGCCCATCGAGCAGGATGTCGCCTTGGTCCGGTTCGATCAGGCGGTTCATCACCCGCAGGAGCGTGGACTTGCCGGAACCGGAGGGGCCGATCACGGACGCCGTGGTGCCCTTATCGACGTGCAGGTCGATACCGCGCAGGACATGGTTGGATCCGAAGGACAGGTGCAGGTTCTTGCCGGTCAGCGAGCCGGACGCGAAGTCGCTCATGGCTGTGCTCCCTTCCCGATCAGGGCTGCGGCGTCGTCCGGCTGCTTTTTCTCCGGCCGGCCGGTGCGCAGGCGGTTGTCGATGTAGTTGACCAGGTGGGTGAGCGGAACGGTCAGAATCAGGTACATGAAGGCCGCAGCAATCAGCGGCGAGAGATTCCCCGTGTTGGCGGCGGCGTCATTGCCAATGCGGAAGATCTCGCGCTCGCTGGCCAGCAGGCCGAGCAGGTAGACCAGGGACGAGTCTTTGATCAACGCGATGAACTGGTTGACCAGGGCCGGGAGCACGCGGCGGATCCCCTGCGGAATCACCACAAGACGCATGGAGGATCCATAGCTGAATCCCAGCGCCCGGGACGCTTCCATCTGTCCTTTTTCCACGCTCTGAATGCCTGACCGGAAGATCTCGCCGATATAGGCCGCTGCCATCAGCGTCAAGGCGAAGATGGCAAGCGGGAACGGGTTAGTGGATCCGGTCGTCAACCGGACCAGCGGTCCGAGCCCGAGGCCGATGAGGAGGATGATCACAATCGCGGGGACGCCACGGAAGACGTCCGTGTAGATCCGGGAGAGCCACCGCAGCGCAGTGATGCGGGACGTGCCCATAACGGCCAGGATCATGCCCAGGACGCACCCGAGCACGCCCGAGGAAACCGCCAGGATGAGGGTGTTGGGCAGGCCGACCGTAACCATTTTGGGTAGGACAGCTGCCATCGCCTCCCAGTCAAAGAAGGTCTTGACGAGTTGATCGAGTGCATCCATGGATCAGGACTTCGGGACGGTGACAGCCTTGGAACCCGGGGACCACGTGGCCGGGGTTTCGCGGTCCGGGTACCACTCCTTGGTCAGCTTGGACCAGGTGCCGTCGGCAATCACGGCGTCGAGGCCGGAGTTCAGGGCATCGGTGAGCGGCTGGTTGCCGGAGTTCACGGCGTAGGCGGTGAAGTTCTGGGTGTTGACGACCGACTCGGCGATGACCGTGCCGTCGCCTTCCTTGACCTGGCCGGTGGCCTGCTGGGACGGAGCGACCCAGGCGTCGACCTGCCCATTCTTCAGGTTCGCATAGGCCGTGTTGTAGTCCTCAAAGCGGACAGGCTCGATCTGCAGCGTGTTGGTGACGTAGTCGTCCTGCACGGTGCCCTGGACGACCGCGATGCGGGTGTCCTTGGTCAGGTCCTTGAAGCCCTTGACCTTGTCATCCTTCTTGGCGACAACCGCCATGTAGCCGAAGTCGTAGCCGTTGGTGAATCCCACGGTCTTGCGGCGGGCGTCCGTGGTGGAGATCGAGGACGAACCCAGGTCGAACTGCTTGTTCTGGACCTGGGAGAGCAGGGAAGCGAAGCCGGTCGCCTTGAACTCGACCTTGAGGCCAAGCTTTTCCGCGATGGCGCGCAGCAGCTCGTTGTCGTAGCCGGTGAACTTGCCCGACGGGTCGATGAAGATGTTCGGCGGGGCGTCCGAGAGGGTGCCGACCGTGAGGGTTCCCTCACTCAGGAGGCCGAGCTTGGACTTGTCGATCTTGTCCAGGGGGGTGACGTCCTTGGTCGTGTACTTGTCCAGCGAGGTCTGGTCGCTGCCGGCCAAGGCATCGGTCGGGGACGCGGACGATTGCGCTGATCCGCCGCCGCAGGCCGCCAGGGAGACGGCTACGGCGATCGCCACAGGAACAGTAGTCAGCCACTTCATGGCTTTGGATTTCATCACGCAATCACTTTCGTCTGAAGTTAGTGGGTCGCGGGGGAGTAATATCGTGCCCCGGCTCAGGGCTTGGGCGCCCCAAGGGGCAGGCAAGCCGCAAAATATAATTGTGTCACTTGACCCGGCGGCCGATTCAAATCGAATTAGTGCACGGTCCGAATTGCTGGCGCCGAATTTGTTTCACGCGCGCAGCGCAGAGCCCCGATATCTAAGCACCGCAGGCCGGGTGCAACGGAACGAATGGCTGGGGCAGGTGCGGCCGCTGGGCGGCCCTTGCGGTGTGAGTTCCGTCGCAATCGCTGGAATTGCGGGTCCCGGAGGTCTAGTTACCGGCGTCGCGCTGCCCAAAGTTTCGTTTTAAGAAGTCCTGGCGGCCTAGAAGTCGCCGCGGCTGGCGTCCTCGGGCGGCAGCACCGGCCAGTCACCTTCAATCACGGCGGCGGGCTTGGTCTTGCGCAGGTAGGTCTGGAAATCCGAGGCCTGGGCGGAGGCCCACTCGACCTGGAGTTGGTGCAGGTGGCTCGCCGGCATCCGAAGCTTGGGGAACTTCCCTGCCATGGCGTCGAGCATGCGCAGGGTGGCGAGGGCATCGGCTGCCGAGGTGTGGGCGTTGTCCAGGTTGACCCCGTATTCCTCGCAAAGGGCGGTGAGGGTGCGCTTGCCCTTGCGGTACCGGTCCACCTGCTTGTTCATGATGTACGGATCCAGCACGGGGAAACGGCTCAGTTGCGGTACGCCGTAGCGGGCCGATTCGGCGGCGAGCACTGTGAAGTCGTAGCTGGCGTTGAAAGCGATGACCGGGACCCCGGTGTCGAAGAGCTCCTGGAGCACTGCGGCGACCTCCCGCGTCACTTCCGCGGCAGGGCGGCCCTCGCTGCGGGCCCGCGCAGTGGTGACGCCATGGATGTCGCTGGCCTCGGTGGGGATCTCGACCCCCGGATCGGCGAGCCATTCGTGCTCCTTGATAACTCCGCCGTCCGAGTCCACCACGGTGATGGACGCCGTGACAATCCGCGCGGCGCGTGAGTTCCGCCCGGTGGTTTCAAGGTCGAAGGCTGCGCGGGGGAGGGTGTTCCAGGTGCTCATGCTTCAACGCTACCTGCTGCCACCGACAGAACTGCGCCACCCCCGGCCGCTAGGCTTGTGTCATGAGGATGGAGTACGTGGAGGCGGTGCTGGACGTGGTGGCACTGATCCCGGCCGGCTCCGCAGTGGCCTACGGCGACGTCGCCGAGCTCCTCGGTTCCGGCGGCGCCCGGCAGATCGGTTCCGTCATGAGCCACCACGGCAGCGCGGTGCCCTGGTGGCGGGTCCTGAAGGCCAGCGGTGACGCACCTCCGGGACATGAACGTGAGGCCCTCACCCGGTACCTCCTGGAAGGCACTCCGTTGCTGGGAAATTACACCGGGTACCTTCACAGCGGCGAGGGGCGCTGGCGCGTGGACCTGACGGCGGCCCGCTGGGCACCGAGCGACGGTGAGTTCGACCGGATCGACGCGGTGGCCGAGCGGCTGGAACGCACCTTGCGCAAACTGTCGGTCCCTGATGATGAAATGACTGTGTGAGCCTCCCCAGCAAGAACCCCGAGTCCCGCCTGCCCACATCAACACTTCGCCTGCTCCCGCCCCGGACGCTGCACAACGCGGTCCCCGTGCTGACGGCGGACCAGCTCGCCGCCGTCGACGTCCCGCACGGCTCCGGCCCGGTCCTTGTCCCCGGGGCGCCGGGGACCGGCAAATCGACCGTGCTCGTCGAGGCCGCCGTCCGGCGCGCGCAGCGGGACGGACTCGATCCGGAACGCATGCTCATCCTCGCCCCCGGACGGCTCGCCGCCGATTCGCTCCGGGACCGCTTCACCGCGCGCCTGGACCGCAGCTTGAGTACGACGCCGGCCCGCACCTGGGCGTCGTACGCCTTCGACCTGATCCGGCGTGCCAAGGCGGAAGGGATCCTGCCGCTGCCGCGCCCGCCGAAACTGCTGTCCGGCCCGGAGCAGGACCTCATCATCAAGGAACTGCTCGAAGGCCACGCGCAGCCCGGACTCGAGCTGCCCTGGCCGGAGGACCTGGGCGCTGCCCTGCAGACCCGCGGCTTCCGGCAGGAAGTCCGCCAGCTCTTTGACCGGATCATCGAATCCGGGCGGACCGCCGAGGACCTTGTCGTCCTGGCCCGGCGCTGCCACCGCCCGGACTGGGTTGCTGCGGCCGCACTGTATGCGGAGTACCGCGACGTGCTGGACCTGCGCATGCCGGAATCCTTCGACCCGGCCGGCATCATCACCGCAGCCCGGCAGATTTTCCAGGACGAGCCGGATTTCCTCGCCGCCGAACGCGACAGGCTCCAGCTGATCCTGGTGGACGACATGCAGGAAGCCAATCCGGCTGTATTCGAACTGCTCGCGGACATCGCGGCGGGCAAGGAGGCCTTTATCACCTCATCGCCGGACACCGTGGTGCAGGGCTTCCGTGGCGCCCGCCCGGACCTCGTGGCCGAGCTTCCCTGGTTGCTGGCCCCCGCCGGAGGCACCGTCCTGGAGCGGCCGCTCCGGACCGCGCACCGCCATGCCCCGGCTCTCGCGGACGCCTGGCTCTCCGTCGCCGGACGGATCTCCAGCCGCGCCGGCGGGCAGGCCGCGCGCCGCCTCGAACAGCCCCAGCCCCAGCCCCAGCCCCACGCTCAGGATCCGGCCCGGACTCCTGCCCACGAATCGTCCGACGGAGCCGTCGAAGCCCACCTTCTGCCCTCGCCGGTGCACGAACTGCGCTACGTGGCGCAGCGGATCCTCGAAGCCCAGCTCAATGACGGCCGCGAACTCGGTGACATCGCCGTGATCGTGCGCAACGGCGGCCAGCTGAGCCAGCTGCAGCGCTACCTCGCCGGCCAGGGCATTCCGGTCCGGATCCCGGTGGCTGAATCCGCCGTCCGTGACGAGGTCGCCGTCCGGCCCCTGCTGGATGCCTATGCGGTGGCCCTGGATCCGGCTGTGCTGGGCCCCGAGGCAGCGGTGGCACTGCTGACCTCGCGGATCGGCGGATCCACCGCGATCGAGCTGCGGCGCCTGCGCCAGTCCCTGCGCCGGGAGGAGCTCCTGGGCGGCGGGGGCCGCACCAGCGACGTGCTCCTCGTGGAGGCCCTGCTGGAACCGGGCGCGCTGGCGACCCTCGGCATCGAAGGACAGTCCGCACGCCGGATTGCCCGGATGATCCGGGCCGGCCGGGACGCAGCCCAGGCGCCCGGCGGCAACGCCGAAACGGTGCTGTGGGCGCTCTGGAACTCCACCGGCCTGGCCTCGCGCTGGACCGACGCGGCGCTGGCCGGGGGATCGGCCGGGGCCCGGGCGGACCGGGACCTCGATGCCATGATGGCCCTCTTCCACACCGCCGAGCGCTTCGTGGACCAGCTGCCCGGTTCGGGGCCCGAGCAGTTCCTCGAGTACCTGCTCAGCCAGGAACTCCCGATGGACACCCTCGCCGCACGGGCCCAGCTGGAGGACGCCGTCGAACTCATGACGCCGGCCAGCGCAGCCGGCCGCGAATGGCCCGTGGTCATCGTCCCCGGCCTGCAGGAAGGCGTGTGGCCCAACACGAGGCTCCGCGGCGAACTGCTCGGCAGCACGCTGTTCGCGGACGCCGTCGAACACGGCGTGGAATATGCCCTGCAGCTGGATCCCCTGAGCAGGCTGCGCGAGATCCGCTATGACGAGCTCCGCAGCTTCTCCACCGCGGTGTCCCGGGCGAAAGAGATGCTGATCTGCACCGCCGTGTCCTCCGAGGACGAACAGCCGTCGTCGTTCCTGGATTACGTGGCGCCGCTGGGCCCGGACCAGGACCGGCGCGGCTTCACCCCGGTGGAGCGCCCGCTCACCCTGCGCGCGCTCGTCGCCGAACTGCGCCAGTACGCCCAGCTCGACGCCGGAATCCCCGAAGCGATGGAAGCCAGCGCCGTCCTTGGCGCACTGGCCGCGGCGGAGCCCCGCGTGCCCGGCGCGCACCCCGCGAGCTGGTGGGGCCTTGCTCCGCTGTCCACGGACGAACCCGTCGTTCCGCCGGGCGGCACCGTTTATGTCTCGCCGTCGAAGGTGGAGACCGTGCAGAAATCGCCGCTGGACTGGTTCGTCCAGGCCGCCGGCGGGGAGGCCGCCACCGACTTTGCGCGCAGCCTGGGCACCCTCGTCCATGCCATCGCGCAGGACCTGCCCGATGCCTCCGGCAGCGAATACGTGGCGGAGCTTGTCCGGCGCTGGCCCGCGCTCGGAATGAAGGACAACTGGGAGGGCAAGCTCGACTTCCAGCGCGCCGAAACCATGGTCCGGAAGCTCGCCCAGTACGTGCTGGTGATGCGCAGCGAAGGCCGGTCCCTGGCCGGCGTGGAGGTGGACTTCGAAGTCAAACTCCCGGACGTTGTGGCACCCGCCGGAAGCGCCGGCGCTGAGGCCGGCACCGGCGGCGAACCCTGGCCGGCCCGGCCGGCCGTGCTGCGCGGCCAGGTCGACCGGCTCGAGATCGACGCCGAGGGCAGGCTGGTCGTTGTGGACCTCAAGACCGGCAAGCGGCAGCCCGGCAAAGCCGACCTCGAGCGGCATCCGCAACTGGGCGCCTACCAGGCGGCAGTCCTGGCCGGAGGCTTCGTCGGTCCCGACGACGGCCCGCCGCCGCTGCCGGGCGGGGCCGTCCTGGCCCAGCTCGGCACCACCACCAAGAGTCCGGGCATCCAGGCCCAGCCGCCGCTGGATCCCGCCGGGAACTGGGCACTGGACATGGTCGGCGATGCCGCCCTGGTCATGTCCGGAAACACCTTTGAGGCCCGGCACGATCCTTCAAAGGGCGGCCACGGCGGCCACGGCTGCCGCCTTCCCGAAGTCTGCCCGCTGTGCCTGCGGGGAAAGCAGGTTACCGAATGAGCGCCGAAACAACCCATCCCGTCGCCCTTCCCACTGCGCGGTTTACCCCCGAGGAGCTCTCCGCCATGCTCGGGGAGAAGAACAGCCCCACCGCCGAACAGTCGCACATCATTTCCTCGCCCCTGTCACCCCGGCTCGTCATTGCCGGTGCCGGCTCGGGCAAGACCGCCACCATGGCCGACCGCGTGGTCTGGCTGGTCGCCAACGGCTGGGTCCGGCCGGAGGAAGTCCTCGGGGTGACCTTCACCCGCAAGGCCGCCGGGGAGCTGGCCACCCGCATCCGCGCCAAGCTGTCCGCGCTGCAGCGCATCGCCGCGGCCGACACCCGGGACCAGGTGTTCCCCGCCGGGCTGCTCAGCACCGACGCGCTCGAACCCAAGGTCTCCACCTACCACTCCTACGCCAGCGGCATCGTGTCCGACTACGGTCTCCGGCTCGGCGTCGAACGCGACGTCGTGCTGCTCGGCGGCGCCCAGTCCTTCCAGCTCGCCAGCGAGGTCGTGGAAGCCTTCGACGGCGACTACGAACACTTCCGGTCCGCCAAATCCACCCTGGTCAAGGCCGTAATCCAGCTCGCCGGCGAGTGCGCCGAGCATCTCCAGGACCCGGCCGGGGTCCGCCGCTGGCTGCTGGACCGGGTGGCCGAGTTCGAGGCGCTGCCCTACCTGGCCACCGCTAAAAAGAATCCCAGCCAGGCCGCGGGCGAACTCAGCGGCCTGCTGCGCACACGGGCCAGCGTCGCCGGGATGGTGGGACGCTATACGGACGCCAAGCGCGCCCGCGGTGCCCTCGACTTCGGCGACCTCGTGGCCCTCGCCGCCCGCGTCGCCAACGAGATCCCGGTCGCCGCGGAAACGGAACGCCAGCGCTACAAAGTGGTGCTGCTCGATGAATTCCAGGACACGTCACATGCCCAGCTGGTCCTCTTCTCCCGGCTGTTCGGCGACGGCCACGCGGTCACGGCGGTAGGGGATCCCAACCAGTCCATCTATGGCTTCCGCGGCGCCTCCGCCGGCCAGCTCTTCCACTTCGTCCGCGAATTTCCGGTGCGGCTCGGGACCGGCGACGTCGCTCCCGACGCCGACGCGGACGCCGAGAGCACTGCGCGCTTCGTCGTCGCGCCGACGTCGTACCTCACCACAGCGTGGCGCAACGGCCGGAACATCCTCTCTGCCGCCAACGTCATTTCGGCGCCGCTGAGCAAGGCCGCGGCGCACACCGGCCCGGCCGGTGAGCGGGACACAGCTGGCGGCGTCGAGGTTCCGCCGCTGCAGCCCAGCCCGGCCGCGGTCCAGGGCCGCGTGGTGCTGGGCCGCTTTGGCACCGATGAGGACGAGGCCGCGGCGATCGCAGGCGACGTGTTGAAGTTCCGGGTGACCGACTTTTCCGGGTCGCCAGCGGAGCCTGAGCCGCCTGCTATGGCGGTGCTGTGCCGACGGCGTGCCCAGATGGAATGTATCCGCCGCGAATTCGAGGTGCGCGGAATCCCGTATGAGATCGTCGGCCTCGGCGGTCTGCTGGACACCCCCGAGATCGTCGACCTGGTTGCGACCCTCCGGGTGCTGGCCGATCCGGGCCGGTCCGATTCGCTGATGCGCCTGCTGGCCGGGGCGCGCTGGCGGATCGGGCCCGCGGACCTGATGGCGCTGCGGGACTGGTCCAGCTTCCTCGCCCGGCGCCGCGGCCGCCCCGGCAGCACAGACGACGACGCCGCTGACGCCGGAGATGACGACGTGCCCGCGGCGGTGATCGAGGGCGACCTCACGGACGCCGCCAGCCTCGTCGAAGCCCTCGACTGGCTGCCGCGCGAGGGCTGGACTTCCGCGCACGGCCGCCAGCTCAGCGCTGAAGCCCTGGAGCGGCTCCACCGGCTCTCGGCGGAACTCCGGCAGCTGCGCGGCTACATGGGCGATGACCTCACCACCCTGCTCGGCGAGGTGGAGCGGGCCATGCTCCTGGATATCGAAGTCGCGGCCCGGCCCGGGATCAGCATTCATCAGGCCCGCCGCAACCTGGACGCCTTCCAGGACGCTGCTGCCGGGTTCCTGCACACCTCCCAGCGGGTCGACGTGCTCGCTTTCCTGGCCTGGCTGGAGGCCGCGGCCGCCGAGGAGAACGGCCTGGATGCCGCTGCGCCGGAAGTGAACCATGAAGCAGTCCAGCTCCTGACCGTGCATGCCTCCAAGGGCCTGGAATGGGATGTGGTGTTCGTGCCCGGGCTCAACGCCGGGGCTTTCCCCAGCAGCCGGGATTCGCGCTGGAGCAGCGGCAGCGCCGCACTGCCCTGGCCGCTGCGCGGGGACCGCGCGGACCTGCCGCAATGGGACCTCGAACACCCGGACCAAAAAGGCTGGCTCGACGCCGAGAAGGAGTTCAAGTCCGCCGTGCAGGTCCACGGCGAGGCGGAGGAGCGGAGGCTCGCGTATGTGGCCTACACCCGGGCCAAACACGTGCTCTGGGTTTCCAGCGCCGCCTGGGTGGGCTCGCGCGCCGGGCTCGCGGACATGTCGCCCTTCCTGGCCGAACTCGAGGTGCTTGTTGCCGACGACGCTGCCGGGATCCACCCGCTGTCCGTCAGCGAGGAATCACTGCCGGAGGAGAGCCCGCTGACCTCGGAATTGGAGGTCGCGGGGTGGCCGTATGATCCCCTGGAAGGGCCGGTCGATCCCCGCACGGGAGCGCGGCTGCGGCTGGTGCCGGGCCGGCGGGCGGCCATGCAGTCTGCCGCGGAACGGGTGTTGCAGTCCCTGGACACGGACGTGCTGCTGGAGGCCGCAGGGCCGGCCGCCGCCGATGCCGCAACTGGTGCCGGAGCGGCCGGGCCGGCAAAGCGCAGGCCTTTGCGCGGCCCGGCCGGCGGTTGGGCAAACGAGGCAGCAACCCTGCTGGAACGCCGCTCGCGCCGGACCACGGTGCAGGATGTGCACCTGCCGGGCCATATTTCCGCGTCCACGCTGGTGGATCTGGAGGATGACGCCGGCTCCGTCGTCGCCCGGCTGCGGCGTCCGGTCCCGCGGGAACCGGGGATGTCCGCCCGCAAGGGCACCGCCTTCCATGCCTGGGTGGAGGAGTACTTCGGTGCCGCCGGCATGCTGGACCTGGGGGAGGCGGCAGGCTCGGACGACCACATCGACGCGGCCTACGGTCTGGACAGCATGGTGGAAACGTTCCGCCAGTCCGAGTGGGCCAACCGCGCCCCGGCCCACGTTGAAGTTCCGGTGGAGACGCGGATCGGTGACGTCGTGGTCCGCGGCCGGATCGACGCCGTCTTCCGTGATGCCGACGGCGGCTGGGACCTGGTGGACTGGAAGACCGGCCGCCGGCCGTCCGCTGCCCAGCTGAAGACCAAAGCCGTCCAGCTGGCTGTGTACCGGCTGGCCTGGGCCCGGCTCAAGGGCGTCCCGCTGGAGAAGGTCCGGGCGGCGTTTTACTACGTGGCTGACAACCAGGTGGTGCGGCCGCACGATCTGGGCTCAGCGGAACGGCTCGAACAAATCGTCGCCGCGGCCCTGGGGACCGGCTAGGGGGACTTCGCCTCGACCACTGTGAGCGCGGTGGTCGAGGTGTCCTCTGCCGGGCCGGTCCCGGCCGCCTGGACGACGGCGATCGACTGGGTTGAGGTCTCGGCCGCCGCGCCTTCCCCGGCGGCCGGTTCGTCGGCTGGCTCGGCGGCCCGTTCGCCGTCGGGGATCGCAGTCACGGAGACGCTGGAGACTCTGCTGTTCGCAGGCCCACCGCCCGCGGCGGCACTGTCCCCGCCCTCTGAACCGTCAACGGTTCCCAGGGGGATCGGCGACACGTGGACGGCGGGCATCGCGGTGCTGGAGGGAACCGCTGCAGGCCCGGAGGCCGCGTCGGTGGCCAACAGGGTCACCTTGCTCACGGCCGGCAGAGGCACATCCTCCGGACCCGTGGCCTCCGGAGCCTGGCCAGTTGGAGCGTCCGGAGCCGGCTGGGGGAGCGGCTCAACGCTGATCGGCTGGCCGCCGTGTTCCGCGACGTCTTCGGCGAGTGCGGTGAGCATGGACTCGGCCTCGCCGATCATGTCCGTGTTCCCGGCGGCGATGCCCTTGACGAGGTACTGCGCCAGGGCGAATTCGGCGGAGAGCGCCGCACGCCGCAGGAGGTGCGCGTCGGGCACGTCGCGCCGGGACGAGGTGTAGTGCGCCAGCACGGCGTCCACGAAGTCCTGGTCGTTGGACGCGACCAGCCAGGCCATGTCGTCAGCCGGGTCGCCGATCCGCAGATCAGTCCAGCCGGTCACGGCGGTCACACGGTCGCCGTCGACCAGCAGGTTGTCCTCGTGGAGGTCCCCGTGGACCACGCACGGATTGAAGCGCCACAGGGAGACGTCCTCAAGGGCGTGTTCCCAGCGGCGGAGCAGCAGCGGCGGAATCTTGCCGGTGGTCGCGGCCTGGTCCAGTTCGTTGAGGCGGCGCTGGCGGAACTCATTGGGGGTGTAGCTCGGCAGGTCGGCGTTGCTGACCAGCGAGTGGGGCAAGTCGTGGATGGCGGCGAGGGCCGCGCCGATTTCGCGGGCCACGGCAGGTGCTGCGGCGCCGAGATCCTCGACCGACCGGGTCGAGCCGGCCAGGTGGGAGTAGACGAACGTACTCAGCGGACCCTGCCGTACGGTCCCGGCCACGGTGGGCATCAGGAAGGGAAGCTCGGCGCGGATGCCGGGGACGAAGGCGCGCAACACCAGGAATTCCGTTTCCAGCCGGGCGCTGGCCTCGGCGTGGCGCGGCGAGCGGACGCGCCAGCGCTTGCCTTCGGAGTCCAGCAGGAGAGCCGAATCGAAGTCAGCCGGATCGTCGGGCGCAGAGCTGACGGCGGTTGGGGTCAGCCCGGGGACCGCCGCGGTTGCCACAGCTGCCAGTTCGATTGGTTTTCTTCTCACTGTTCCACGGTAGATTGAGCGGCGCCCAAGACGGCGATGCACCGCGGCGAGTCTGAAAGATCGGGAATAATTTGCGGCAATGCGATGCCCTGCCGGGCTGTGCCGTAACGCCGGCCGCGGGGGCGGGCGTGGATGCCCACATACGCCGGGGAAAAATGTGAATTGTCAGCGGGAGTCAGTACGGTAGGAACATGAGTCTTGCGGAGTCACCGGCACCCAAAAACCCAACACCCAAGAATCAAGCACCCAGGAATCAAGCACCCAGGAATCAAGCACCCAGGAATCAAGCACAGGAGAGCCAGCCGCGCGAGGGCACGTCAGTCTCCCCGCACCCAGGCCCGGCTGCGAACCTGCTCAAGGACACTGTCCTCCCGGTGCGCCCGGCGCTGGTTGACCGTGGCTCCGCCGCGCGGCTCAAGCCCGGAATGCTTGAGGAGCTCCTGACCGCCGGGGGCGCACGGGCCATGGTCCTCTCCGGCCGGCAGGCCCTCGTCAACGGCAACAGCCTGGTGCTGCTGGATGCGGCCGAACTTGCCCGGCACCTGCAGGACACCCCCTATGCCCCGGAACAGCTGATCTACCTGGGCTCAGCCCTGCCCGGTTCGGACCTCGAGGCGGGCACCCATCTGGTCCTTTTTGTCCTGCCACAGCAATTTGAGGTCCAGGCCGAGGAATTCGAAGCCCACATTGCCGGCATCCCCGAGGGTGCGCAGTGGGCGGGTTTCCGTGACGTCGCCGCGACCCTGGACCCCACGGACACCGCCATCTTCATCGAGGCCAGCGCCATCGCCAACTGGCACGCCACCCACACCCACTGCCCGCGCTGCGGCGCCGCCACCGCGCCGGAGGCGGGAGGCTGGGTCCGTCGTTGCCCTGCGGACGGCTCGGAACACTACCCGCGCACCGACCCCGCCATCATCGTTACCGTCGTAGGTCCCGACGGCCGGCTGCTGCTCGGCGGCGGCGGCCCCCTTGACGCCCGGAACTATTCCACCCTGGCCGGCTTCGTCGAACCGGGGGAATCGCTGGAACAAGCAGTGGTCCGCGAGATCGGCGAGGAAGTCGGCGTGCGGGTGAACGCCTGCCAGTACCTGGGGTCCCAGCCCTGGCCCTTCCCGGCCTCGCTGATGCTTGGTTTCACGGCCACAACCGCCGACACCGAAGCAACACCCGACGGCGTCGAGGTCACCCGGGCGCGCTGGTTCAGCCGGAGCGAGCTGCAGGAGGCGGTACTCAGCGGCGAGATCGTCATCTCCAGCAGGCTGTCCATCGCCCGCGCCCTCATCGAGCACTGGTACGGCGGGGTCATCCAGGACCGTCCGGACAGCGCATGAGGCGCCCGTGACACCACGCGGCAGCACCCCCGCGCCGCGGATCCCACCCCGCCGCACCTCCACCGGACACCCTCGAACGACTGAGCAGCAACAGTGAACACAGATCTCTTCCAGTCCAGCGGCTCCCCGGCCGGCCAGCCCGGCGACGGGGTGCCGGACACTGAACCTCCGGCGCCGGACAACCGTTCCCTCGAGGAGCGCATCCTCGGCGGCCTCGACGCCGAACAGCGCGAGGTTGCCAGCACCCTGCAGGGTCCCATGTGCGTCCTCGCCGGCGCCGGAACCGGCAAGACCCGCGCCATCACGCACCGCATCGCTTACGGGGTGCACTCGGGCGTCTACAGCCCGCAGCGGCTCCTGGCCGTCACGTTTACCTCGCGGGCAGCGGCTGAAATGCGCAGCCGCCTCCGCGACCTCGGCGTCGGCAACGTCCAGGCCCGCACCTTCCACGCGGCCGCGCTGCGCCAGCTCCAGTTCTTCTGGCCCCAGGCCGTTGGCGGCGTCCTGCCCAACCTGCTGGACCACAAGGCCCAGATGATTGCCGAAGCGGCCCGGCGGCTGCGCCTCAGCACCGACCGCGCCTCGATCCGCGATCTGGCTTCCGAAATCGAGTGGGCCAAGGTGTCCATGCTGACCCCCGCCAACTACCTGGAAAAAGCCCAGGGCCGCGGCACCCCGGGCGGCTTTGACCTGACCGCCGTCGCCCGTGTCTTCCAGTCCTACGAGGACGTCAAGACGGACCGGAACGTGATCGACTTCGAGGATGTCCTGCTGATCACAGTGGGCATCCTGCAGGAGGACCCGAAGGTCGCCGCCACCGTCCGCGAGCAGTACCGCCACTTTGTCGTCGACGAGTACCAGGACGTTTCGCCGCTCCAGCAGCGGTTGCTGGAACTCTGGCTCGGCGGCCGCGACGAGCTCTGCGTCGTCGGCGACGCCAGCCAGACCATCTACTCCTTCACGGGCGCCTCGCCCAAGCACCTGCTCGGCTTCAAGGCCCAGTACCCCGAGGCCACCGTGGTCAAGCTGATCCGCGACTACCGCTCCACCCCGCAGGTGGTGAGGCTGGCCAATGAACTGCTGGCCGGCCGGCGCAGCGGGGGTCCCGTCGCCGACGCCGCCTGGGCCACGCCGCTGCAGCTCGTGGCGCAGCGCCCGGCCGGGCCGGTGCCGCAATTCACCGAATGCTCCGACGACGAGGCAGAGGCCGCAACCGTGGCGGTCAAGGTGCGCGAACTCCTCGACGCCGGCACGCCGGCCAGCCAGGTCGCGGTGCTGTTCCGCACCAACGGTCAGTCCGAGGCCTACGAGCAGGCCCTGGCCTCCGCGGGGATCGGCTACCAGCTGCGCGGCGGGGAACGGTTTTTTGCCCGCAAGGAAGTCCGCGATGCCATCCTGCAGCTGCGGGCGGCCACGCGGGCCGTCGCCGAAACCGCCAGCCCTGAGCCGCTCGGCCAGCTGGTCCGCGACATTGTCGCCTCGCTGGGCTACACGGACGCAGCCCCGCACAGCGGCGGCGCGCTCCGGGAGCGCTGGGAATCGCTCGCTGCGCTCGTCGCACTGGCCGACGAACTTGTGATCAGCCGCGGCGTACAGTTCACCCTCTCGGACTTCGTGAACGAACTCCAGGAACGCTCCCTCGCCCAGCACGCTCCGACCGTCCAGGGCGTCACCCTCGCCTCGCTGCACGCCGCCAAGGGCCTCGAATGGGACGCAGTATTCCTGGTCGGGCTCAGCGAGGGGCTCATGCCGATCTCCTTCGCCGACAGCCCGGAATCCGTGGACGAGGAACGCCGCCTGCTGTACGTGGGGATCACCCGGGCCAGGGAACACCTGTTCCTGTCCTGGTCCACCGCACGGACCCCCGGAGGGCGCGCCAACCGGAAGCCCTCACGCTTCCTGGACGGCCTGCGACCCGACTCGGTGGCCAGCTCATCGGTGCGCGGCAAGGGAGCGGCGCCGCGCCGCAAGGCTGCCGTGCCGGCCACGTGCCGGGTCTGCGGGACCATGCTCTCGTCCGGCGCCGAACGCAAGGTGGGCCGCTGCAACCAGTGCCCGCCCAGCTACGAGGAGCAGACTTTCGACGCGCTCCGGCAGTGGCGCAAGGAGATAGCGCTCGAAGCCGACGTCCTCGCCTTTGTGGTGTTCACCGACGCCACACTCACCGCCATTGCCGAAGCCCGTCCCGACTCCCTCGAACAGCTCGCCACCCTCCCCGGGGTGGGCCCGTCCAAACTGGAGAAGTACGGCGAAGCAGTGCTGGCCGTGCTGGTCGAAAGCACCACGCTCTGATGGCCGGCGCCAGCACGCGGGCAGGCAGCCCGGCAGCACCCGCCGGCACACCGTTGACCACGGCCGACGGCGCCCCGGTGGAAGTGCGCCGGTCCGCCCGGCGCCGCCGCACCGTGGCCGCCTTCTGGGAAAACGGCACCGCCGTGGTCGCCATCCCGGCCTCCTTCAGCCGCGCCCAGGAACGCGAGTGGGTGCACCGGATGCTCGAAAAGCTGCGGCTCCAGGGGGAGCGCGGGACCCGCGGCGCCGGACGGCGCCGTCCGCGCAGCGATGCCGCCCTGGCGGCGCACGCCGCCGAGCTCTCCGCCAAGTACTTTGGCGGCCGGGCTGTACCGTCCTCGGTCCGCTGGGTGGGCAACCAGAACTCCCGCTGGGGATCAGCGACGCCGTCGGACGGGACCATCCGGCTGTCGGACAAGCTTCAACCCATGCCGCAATGGGTCATCGACTATGTGCTGCTGCATGAGCTGGCGCACCTGCTCGTCGCCGGCCACAACGCCGCCTTCTGGCGGCTGCTCGAGGCCTACCCGGAAACCGGCCGGGCCAAGGCCTTCCTCGAAGGCGTCTCCTTCGCCACCTCCCGCGGACTCATGCCCGCCGGCGACGGTGATGACATCGATGACATCGATGAAACCGGTTCTGCCGCCTTCTCCGACTAGCGCGGCAGCCACTGTTTATCTAGGACTTGGGGTTGTCGCCTTCTCCAGGTGCGTCGTCAGTTCCGGGCTCGCCGGGCTGTTCGGCCCCACCGGTCCCGGCGGAGCCGTCGCTGGCTGCCCCGGCATCCTCCGGTTCGTCGAATCCGCCGCTCAGCAGCTTCTGCAGGGCATCGTCCACTTCGGAGTCGCTGGCTTCAGCCAGCTTCCGGCGTTCGCTGAAGCCTTTCGGATCTTCCAGGTCCTCGGCGGTGGGCAACAGGTCCGGATGCTGCCAGATCGCGTCGCGGCCGTCGATTCCGCGTTCATCCTTGAGCGAGGCCCACAACGCGGCAGCCTCCCGGAGCCGGCGCGGCCGCAGCTCCAGTCCCACGAGGGAGGAAAACGCGTGTTCAGCCGGTCCTCCGGTGGCGCGGCGGCGGCGCACCGTCTCGCGCAGCGCCGCGGCCGAGGGCAGCAGCTTCTCGGTGGCGGCCCAGCTCAGTTCATCCACCCAGCCCTCCACGAGGGCGAGGGCGGTCTCAAGCTTTTCAAGGGCCTGGTCCTGGGCGGGGGTGCGCTGCGGCATGAAGACGCCCTGGGACAGGGCCTCCTGGATGCCCTCCGGGTTGCCCGGATCCAGCTCGCGGGCGAGTTCCTCGATCTTCGAGGTGTCGATGTGGATGCCGCGGGCATACGCTTCGATCGCACCGAGGAGGTGCCCACGCAACCAGGGGACCTGGACGAACAGCCGGGCGTGGGCGGCTTCGCGGACGGCCAGGAACAGCCGGATGTCGTTCTCCGGCAAGCTGAGGCCTTCGCCGAATTTGGCCACGTTCGAGGGCAGCAGCGCCATTTCGAGGTCGGCCAGCGGCACGCCGATGTCGGTGGAGCTGACGACCTCGGCCGAGAGCGCCCCGATGGCCTGGCCCAGCTGCATGCCGAAGATCGCCCCGCCCATGTTCTGCAGCATGGAGGACTCGCCGCCCATCATGGACTTCATTTCCTCCGGCATCTGCTCCGTCATGGCGGTGGACAGTGCGTTGGCGATGCTGTTGGCGACCGGCTCGGTCAGCCGTTTCCAGGTGCCGAGCGTTTCCTCGACCCACTCCGCCCGGGACCAGGCCCGGCCGATCAGGCCGGTGGCCGGCAGCCCGGTGACCTGGTCAAGCCACAGCTCGGCGAGCCGCAGCGCCTCATCGACCTCGCGGGACTGCTGCGCCGTGACGGACGGGTCGGAGCCGCTTGAGGCCACGCGCCGGGCGTTTTCATGGGCCAGCTGCCAGTTGACGGGGCCCTCCGAGGAGGCGCTCATCATGGCCTGGACCTGGGAGAACATCTGGGCGAGGAGGTTGGGGTCATCCGGAAGGCCCGCGGCCTTCGCCAGTTCCGCGGGGTCGATGTTCCCCATGCCTTGGCCGCCCATCAGGTTCTTGAGCATTTCTGCCAGCGGATCCTTGGGTTCCTCATCGCCATTGGACGGATTGAGTGGGTTGGAGGTCATGATCCCGCCGTTCGTCGGTGTGGCTGCTTCTCACGTTCACGGTACCCCGCAGCCAGCGGGCTGTCTGCTGAAACCCGGCCACGTTCGCTGTCGGCAAAGAGCCCAGCCGGCAGCCGAGCGCGTAGTGTTGGAAACTGGAATATTGGCAGGCGGAAGCCGCGGCGCAGGCCGCGGACGCGGTGCGCTGATCAGGGGTCCGCAGGGTCCCCCGGGCGCCGGCACGGAGAGGTCCTTCATTGACGATTACGCAGGGTGACCAGCCCGCCAGCGGGCAGGCGGCCGGGCAGTCCCGGGGCCGACGTTCCCTCCTCCCCGGATCCGGTTCGGGCCGGAAGCGGGACAAACGGTCCTCAGCCATGCTCGTCTCAGGTCTGCTGGCACTGGCGCTCGGGGTCACCGCCGTGAGCCTGCCAGTCCCGTACGTCGTCGAATCACCCGGTCCGACGTTCAACACCCTGGGCAAGGACAACGGCACACCTGTCATCAGCGTGACCGGCCATGAGACGTTTCCCGCGAAGGGCAACCTGGACTTGACCACTGTCTACGTCGACGGCGGCCCCAACGGGCCGGTGACCGTCGTCGAGGCGTTTTCTGCCTGGCTCAACGGCGCCAAAGCCGTCTACCCGGAGGAACTCATCTTCCCCACCGGTGTGACGAAGGAACAGTCCCAGCAGGAAAGCGCCGTCGCGATGACCACCTCGCAGGAGAACGCCGTCGCCGCAGCCCTGAAGGAACTGGGCATCGCGTTCGAACAGAAGATGCAGGTCGCGGCAATCCCGGAGGGCTCCGCGTCCGCGGGCAAGCTCCAGGAAAACGACGTGATCGTGTCCGTCAACGGCAAGCCGGCGACGGCGCTGAGCGTCGTTCAGGCCGAGCTGGCGGCCGGCAACGGCGCGCCGGTGGATGTCGTCGTCGACCGTGACGGCAGCAACGTGACGGCCAGCATCACTCCGTCCAGGACCTCCGCTGGCCGGTTCATCCTCGGGGTCATGCTGCAGTACAAGTTCAAGTTCCCCTTCGACGTCAAGATCTCGCTGGACAAGGTCGGCGGTCCCAGCGCCGGGATGATGTTTGCCCTCGGTATCGTGGACACCGTCACCCCCGGCGACCTGACCGGCGGGAAGCACGTCGCAGGTACCGGAACCATTACCCCCGACGGCGCGGTCGGCCCGATTGGCGGGATCAGCCAGAAGATGCACGGCGCACGGTCCGGCGGCGCCACGCTGTTCCTTGCCCCGGCCGCCAATTGCGACGACGTCGTCGGGCATATCCCGGACGGATTGCAGGTGGTTCGGGTTGAGAATCTGGCCGATGCACGTAAAGCGGTCGAACTTGCCGCGTCAGGGGCCGACACATCGGGGCTTCCGGTTTGTTCCAGCAACTAGACTGGCCGCGGAACTAAGATTAGCCGCCACTCGTGGCACTTGATGACGGCGTCGCCGCCCTGTTGGGGCGGTGCCGGCGGTGGCTACAATTCAGCAACTTCACGTTCCTGGATCGAAGCGCCGCACTGATAACTAAAAACCAGTAACTGACGACCAGCTATGAGGTACCGAGTTTGTCCCGTCCCGCCAGCACTGTCCCGCCCGGACGACCCCCGCAACGACGAGGCGCACTGACGCCGACGTTGATTGTTGTGGCCTTGATCGTCGTGGGCTTCATCTTCTTCGCCAATGTCTGGACGGACGTCCTCTGGTATCAGCAGTTGGGCTTCTTCGAAGTCTTCCTGACCGAGAACCTGGCGCGTATCGCGATCTTCCTGGCCGGCTTCGCGCTGATGTTCTCCGCCGTCTTCTTCGCCATCCGGATCGCTTACCACGCACGCCCCGTGTACGCGCCGGACTCGGAAATTCGGGATAACCTGAACCGCTACCAGGTCCAGCTTGAACCGATCCGCCGCGTCGTTATGATCGGCCTGCCCATCCTCTTCGGGCTGTTTGCCGGAAGCGCCGCGGCCAGCCAGTGGCAGAAGGTGCTCCTGTTCCTGAACCAGGAACCCTTCGGCCAGAACGATCCGCAGTTCGGGCTCGACATCAGCTTCTACCTGATGACCCTGCCGTTCCTGGGCTTCGTCACCGGCTTCCTGATCAGCGTCACCATCGTCGCCGGCGTTGCCGGCATCCTGACGCACTACCTCTACGGCAGTATCCGGATCATGGAGCGCGGCATCTTCACGAGCCGTGCGGCGCAGATCCATCTCGCCGTCTCCGGTGCAGCTTTCCTGCTGCTGCTGGGCGTCAACTTCTGGCTGGACCGCTACAGCTCCGTACAGAACAGTGGCGGCCGCTGGGCCGGTGCGCTGTACACGGACGTCAACGCCGTCATCCCCACCAAATCCATCCTGGCCGTGGCCGCTGCCCTCGTCGCAGTGCTGTTCATCGTCGCTGCCGTGATCGGCAAGTGGCGGCTGCCCGTGATTGGTACTACCATGCTCGTTATCACCTCGATCCTGGCCGGCGGCGTCTACCCCTGGGTGATCCAGCAGTTCCAGGTCCGGCCCTCGGAGCAGACGCTCGAAAAGAAGTTCATCGAGCGCAACATCAACATGACCCGCTCGGCGTACGGCCTGGACAAGATCCAGGAGACCCGGTACAACGCCACCACCAATGCCACCACTGGCGCCCTGGCCCCCGACGCGCAGACCACAGCCAACATCAGGCTGCTGGACCCCAACCTGATCTCGGATGCGTTCTCGCAGCTTGAGCAGTACCGCCCGTACTACCAGTTCCCGAGCGCCCTGAACGTGGACCGCTATGAGATCGACGGGAAGATCCAGGACACCGTCATTGCGGTCCGCGAACTCAACCCGGACGGGCTGAGCGCCAACCAGCAGTCGTGGCTGAACCGCCACGTCGTCTACACCCACGGCTACGGCGTCGTCGCCGCGAAGGGCAACAAGTTTACCGTCGACGGCAAGCCCGATTTCCTGCAGTCCGGCATCCCGTCCACCGGCGTGCTCGGCGATGACTCGACCTACCAGCCGCGGGTCTACTTCGGCGAGAACTCGCCCGACTACTCAGTGGTCGGCGCCCCCGAGGGCTCGCAGCACCGCGAGCAGGACCGGCCCGCCGCCAAGGAAGGCGACGGCGAAACGCAGTACACCTTCACTGGTGACGGCGGCCCGAACGTGGGCAGTTTCTTCAACAAGGTCCTCTACGCGATCAAGTTCCAGTCCTCGGACCTGCTGCTTTCAGATGGCGTCAACCCCGAGTCCCAGATCCTGTACGACCGCAATCCCCGGGAACGCGTCGAAAAGGTTGCCCCGTACCTGACCGTGGACGGCAACGCCTACCCCGCGGTCGTGGACGGCCGGGTGAAGTGGATCGTGGACGGCTACACCACCAGCCAGTACTACCCCTACTCCCAGCAGGAACAGCTCTCCGCGGCCACCGCGGACTCCCAGACCACGTCCGGGCGGACAGCCTCCCTGCCGAACACCTCGGTCAACTACATCCGCAACTCGGTTAAGGCCACCGTGGATGCCTACGACGGAAAAGTGACGCTCTATGCCTGGGATGACCAGGACCCGGTCCTGAAAGCGTGGCAGAACATCTTCCCGTCATCGCTGAAGCCGTTCTCGGAAATGTCCGGTGCGCTCATGAGTCACGTCCGCTACCCGGAGGACCTGTTCAAGGTCCAGCGGGAACTTCTGGGCCGGTATCACGTCACCCAGGCGGACAACTTCTACACCAACAACGACGCCTGGAGCGTCCCGAACGATCCGACCGTCCAGGACGACGTCAAGCAGCCGCCGTACTACATGTCCCTGAAAATGCCTGACCAGGACAAGCCAGCCTTCCAGCTGACATCGTCCTTCATCCCGCAGGTAGTCAACGGAAACGCCCGCAACGTGCTCTACGGCTTCCTGGCCGCGGACTCCGACGCCGGCAAGGAGAAGGGTGTGAAGGCCGAGAGCTACGGCCAGCTCAGGCTCCTGCAGATTCCGCCGGAAACCAACGTTCCGGGCCCCGGCCAGGCGCAGAACAAGTTCAACTCGGACCCCACGGTGTCGCAGGCGCTGAACCTGCTGCGCCAGGGTGCGTCGGCGGTCCTGAACGGCAACCTGCTGACACTGCCGGTGGGTGGCGGCATGGCGTACGTGCAGCCCGTCTACCTGCGCTCCACGGGTGAAACCTCGTACCCCACACTGCAGCGCGTTCTGGTGGCGTTTGGTGACAAGATCGGTTTCGCGCCGACCCTGGATGAGGCGCTGAACCAGTTGTTCGGCGGTGAATCGGGAGCCAGTGCCGGCGACTCAGCCAACAACGGCCAGACACCCGCGACGCCGACGCCGGGCGGCACCACGCCCGCGCCGGGCAGCACGGACGCCAAGGCAGGGCTGAAAGCGGCCCTGGACGAGGCGAACGCCGCCATCAGGGCCGGCCAGGACGCCCTCGCCAAGGGTGACTTTGCCGCCTACGGCGAGCAGCAGAAGAAGCTCTCTGCGGCACTGCAGCGAGCCATCGACGCCGAGGCCAAGATCGCGGCGACGCCGGTTCCCGCACCGACGGCGACTCCGACGCCGGGGGCCACCACTCCGGCGGCCACCCCTGCGCCGACGCCGAGCAGCTGACCTACGGCCACCTGATGCACGGCTGACGGAGGCACGGCCTGAAGGCCGGGTTCGCGCTCCTCTGGAGCGGGAACCCGGCCTTTTCCGTACCCTCCAGCACACGGGGCGCGACGTGCCGCGGCGCCCGGAGACGCACATCACGCCACCTCGATTTGGCCTCAAGTTCACCGGCAGGTAGAGTTGATCTTGCGACGCGGGGTGGAGCAGTTCGGTAGCTCGCTGGGCTCATAACCCAGAGGTCACAGGTTCAAATCCTGTCCCCGCAACTGAAGAGAAGGTCCGGGACACTGGGAACAGTGTCCCGGACCTTCTGCTTTAAGCCGGCTGCTCTGAGCCAGCTACGACGGGCTGCAGGACAAAACTCGTCAGCGGCGAATATGTGGGATCAGCGGCCAAAATGCGTGCAACCCCGGCGTGCCGGCGCGTCCTGCCTGGACCCCAAGCAAGCGGACCCGGGCGCGTCCCTGGTTTCGCCCGTCGTAGGCGGTCCGGGGGCACTTTGACACGGACACGCCGCAAACACTGGGCCTCAGGGCGGGAAAACGTGTTCAAAGGCGCCCCGGACGGCAAACGGCACCGTCCGGAGTTCAGATCGGAGGAACCGGAAGGAATGCCCGGGACTCCCGCTGTGCAGGTACAGCTGCCCGTTCCGGTCCAGCGTCCGGCCGCAAACCAGACATTCCAGAGACAAACCACGGACCCGGCCCCCAAAGCTTTTCAAAGCCCAGTGACCTCTGGGTTGCCCCGCCGCCACTGGGAAGCAAGCACCATCCATACTCAGGATTCGACCCACAGCCCGCGGCCGCGGGCCGCCCCGCCGGAAGGTGGCTCGGGCGGCCCCAAAAGTAGGGTAGTGTTGATCAAGCGACGCGGGGTGGAGCAGTTCGGTAGCTCGCTGGGCTCATAACCCAGAGGTCACAGGTTCAAATCCTGTCCCCGCAACTGAAGAACAAAAAGAAGGCCCGGATCTGTTGATCCGGGCCTTTCTTCTTGCCCCGAGGCCCCCACCTCAGGGCAGCGCCGGCCTCAGGCGTCCTTGAGCCGCTGGTAGGTCTCCAGCGCCCGGGCACGGGACTCCGGCAGCCCGACGACCGGTTCCGGGTAACCCGTGGCCGAACCACCGGCCTTCCACGGCTCGTGGATCGATTTGTCGGCCAGTCCGGACAGTTCCGGGAGATATTCGCGCAGGTAGCGCGCGCCGGCGTCGAACTTCTTGCTCTGGGTGACGGGGTTGAAGATCCGGAAGTATGGCGAGGCGTCGGCCCCGGATCCGGCCACCCACTGCCAGTTCGCCGGATTGCTGGCGGCATCGGCGTCCACCAGGGTGTCCCAGAACCAGGCCTCGCCGAGCCTCCAGTCGGCCAGCAGGTTCTTGACCAGGAAACTTGCGGCCGCCATCCGGACGCGGTTGTGCATCCAGCCGGTCTGCCAGAGCTGGCGCATCCCGGCGTCGACGAGGGGATAGCCGGTGTTGCCCTGCTGCCAGGCCGCGAGCTCGGCGTCGGAGGGCGTCTGCCAGTCGAAACGGTCAAACTCGGGCCGGAAGTTCCGGGTGGCCAGTTCCGGGTTCTCGTAGAGCAGCTGCCAGCAGAATTCCCGCCAGCCGAGTTCGGAACGGAAGATCCCGACGTCGGCCGGCGCTGCAGGGCCAAAGCGTTCCCGCAGTCCGTGCCAGACCCGGAAAGGGCTGATTTCGCCGAACCGCAGATGCGCGGAGAGCCGGCTGGTGCCCTCGACGCCGGGGACGTTCCGGCCGGTGCCGTATTCCTCCACCGGACCGTCGAGAAAGTCCTCCAGCCGTTCCTGGGCCCCGGCTTCCCCGGGCTGCCAGGTGCCGGCGAGCCCGGCGCTCCAGTCCGGCCTGCGGGGGAGCAGCCCCCAGCTGTCGAGCGGGTCGCTGTCCGGAAGCTTTCCGTCCGCGCCCGCTGCCGGGGCAGGGAGGCGCTCCGGAGCGTCCAGGGGCAGCCGGGGCTCGGGAGCGTCCAGGCAGGCGCGCCAGAAGGGCGTGAAGACCTTGTAGGGCCCGCCCGCCCCGGTCCGCACGGTCCACGGTTCAAACATCAGGTTCGCCTGGAAGCTGGCAGCCTTGAGGCCCTGCTCCGCGGCCCATGCCTTGACCCCGGCGTCCACCTCGCGTTCCGGGCCGCCGTAGCGGCGGTTCCAGAGCAGCGTTGAGGCGCCGGTTTCCCGGGCCAGGTCCCGGATGGTGTCCGCGGCGGGTCCGCGGCGCAGCAGGAGCCGGGAGCCTGTGGCCTCAAGACCGGCGGCAAGATCTGCCAGGGAATGGTGCAGCCACCATTTAGTAGCGCCGCCGAGGGGACGCACACCGGCGGAGGACTCATCGAGGACATACACCACGGTCAGCGGCTGTCCCAGCGAGGCGGCTTCGCTCAGGGCCGGGTTGTCGTCCAGCCGGAGGTCATCGCGGAGCCAGACAAGGGTCGAAGAAGGGGTTCCCGAAGACATGGATCAACGGTACACGCGAGCTGCGCCGCATCCTCACAGCGGTCGCGCAGCTCCCAGCCGCGCACAGTCCCGCACAGCAAGGGCCGAGCACTGCAGAGGCCGGGCCCGCCGACCGTCCGCAGACGGTCCGGGCCCGGCCTCTGCCGAACGGGTGTCAAGGCTGCCGGCGGAAACCGGCGGGGTGCTTACAGCTTGTCGAAGTCAGCTTCGTCGACGGTGGAACCCGCGGGGCGGCCTTCGCCAGCGCCGATCGCGGCGGGGGAGCCGCCGGACTTCAGCGCGGCGAGCCGGGCCTCGATCTCGGTCTGCTCGCCCAGGTCCTCCAGCGAGTTGAACTGGGCGTCGAGGCTCGACGCGGCGAGTTCCTGCTGGCCGCGGACCTTGGCTTCTTCACGACGGATCTTCTCTTCGAAGCGGCCCACCTCGGACGTGGGATCCATGAAGTCGATGCTCTTCAGGGCGTCGTGCACCTGGGTCTGTGCTGCGGCGGTCTTGGAGCGTGCCACCAGTTCGTTGCGCTTGCTGGTGAGCTCGTTGAGCTTGCCCTTCATCTGGTCCAGGCCATGCTTGAGCTTGTCGACAACCTCGGTCTGGGATGCGATGCTCGGCTCGGCGGACTTTGCCTCGTTTTCCGCGGACATCTGGCGCTGCAGCGCCACCTTGGCGAGGTTGTCGAACTTCTCGGCGTCGATGGTGTCGCCCTTGGCACGGTACTCATCAGCCTTGCGGGACGCGGCCAGCGCCTTCTTGCCCCAGTCCTGGGCGTTCTTGATGTCCTCGTTGTAGTCGTCCTGGAGCATCCGCAGGTTGCCGATGGTCTGGGCGACGGCGGACTCGGCCTCGGCGATGTTGTTGGTGTAGTCCCGGACCATCTGGTCCAGCATCTTCTGCGGGTCCTCGGCCTGGTCCAGCAGGGAATTGATGTTGGCCTTCGCCAGCTGCGCCATGCGGCCGAAAATGGACTGCTTCATGGTGTTACCTTTCGTCCTGCTCAGTGGTTCCCACTGAATTTCGGTGAACTGTGAAATGTACCGCTTCTATCCGCCGGCCGGGAGTATTCCCGCCGGCGCCTAGTCTGTGTTGGCTGCGCTACCGCCGGGCCCGTGGCCGGCTAGAAGTCGCCGCCGCCGCCGGAATCGCCGCCCCAGCCGCCGCCCGCATCGCCGCCGCCGCCCCAGCCTCCGCCGGAATCGCCGCCGCCGCCCCAGCCGCCGCCTCCACCGCCGCCGTGCAGGATGGAGTTGATCAGGATGCCGCCCAGGATGGCACCGCCCAGGCCGCCACCGCCTCCGCCGCCGAACATTCCGCCCCGGCCGTAGCCCTGGTTGGCGTACCCGCCGAAGTGGTCGACGTCGGACTGGGCCAGTTGCGCGGCCTGCGCCGCCAGTGCGTGCGCCTGCTGGGCGTACTGCAGGGCGGTGACGGGGTCGGTGCGGGAAATCGACAGCGCGTAGTCCAGGTTCCGCTGCGCCTCAGCCAGGCGCGTCCGGGCCTCGGTACCCACGCCGCCGCGGCGGGCGGTGATGTAGTCCGAGGTTGCGCTGATCTGCGCCTGCGCGGACATGATGCTTTGCTGCAGCGAGGCCTCCGCGCGGCGGGCCTGCTCCTGCTGGTCACGGATGCCGGAAAGCGACGCATCCAGCGACTGGTGCGCCGTCTCGACCCGCTCCAGGGTGGCGATCGGATCGATTTTGCCGCCCTGGATTTCGGCCTTGACCTGCGCCAGCGCGGCTTCCACCGCGGCCACCGGTCCGGCAAGTTCGGGGTGGGCCCCGGACTGGATCATTGCCCTGGCCTGCGCCAGGTCCTGGGAGGTGTCAACGACGGCGGACTCCAGGCCGCTGCGTGCCTCATCGAGGTTTCCGGCAACCTTCGTGATGGCGCCAATGAGCACGTTGGTCTGGTGCAGGCTTTCTTCCGCGGCCCGCACGGCGACGGCGGCCAGGCTCCCCTCATCGGCGTTCAGCTTTTCCCGGGCCGTGACGGAGGCGTTCTGCACGAAGGCAAGCCGTTCCTTGGCCTGGTTGATGTTGTCGCCGACCTGCACAAGGGCACTTTCGGCGTATTTGGCGCGCAGTTCAGCGAGCGACTGCTCGGCGCTGGCGATCTTGGCTTCCGCCTCGCTCGCCCCGGCGCTGACCGCTGCCAGCGCTTGCGGGGCATTTTTCTCCAGCTCGCGCAGCGAATCGAAGTCGGCTTTTTGTTCCTGGAGGGAGGCAAGGGCTGCCTCGGAGCGGCGGATGATCTCACCGAGCCAGGTCCGCTGCTGCTCTTCGGTATCGGGAATGTGGTCATCGAGCTGCTGCTGCAGCTTGAAGGACTCGGACATGTGGCCCTTGGCGTCCTGCAAAGCCTTCGTGAAATTCCCGACGGCGGCGTCGCCATACTGGGCCTGGGCGAAGCCAAGCTCCTGTTCGCTGGACTTGATGGCGTCGTCGGCCTCGATCAGGAGCGAGCCGCTCTTGCGGCGCAATTCCTCGACGGTGAGCCCAGCCAGCGGATCCAGTTCGCCCTGCGGGCCATTGCTTGCGGTGGCTCCCGCGGCAGCCTTCTTCCGGCGGTTGCGGAGGTACAGGTACGCGCCCGCGCCGCCGGCCGCGACAACACCGACGCCAACCAGCACGGCGTTTCCGGCGCCGCCCTCGGACGGAACGTTACCTTTGCCTCCGCCGGCGGCATCGCCGATGGCCGCGGCGCTATCGATCGCGGCCTGTGCGTAATCCCCGTTGCGCAGGTTCGGGTCAACCGCGCTTGACACGATGGTGTCGCGCTGGGCGTTCGTGATCTTGCTGTTGGGGGGCTTGCTCAACTGGTACTGGCGGGTGTCCGTGGCAACGGTCAGCATCATGGCATTGGCGCCAAGGTTTGCTTTTTCCGCCACTGCCGTTGCCCAGGCAACACGGTCGGTGGGGTTCTCGAACTTCTTCACGTAGACGACGTGGTACGTCATCGCGTGGTCAGTGCCGAGCTTCTTGATGGCCTGTTCGACTTCGCCCCTCCTGTCGCCCAGGACGCCGGCAGAGTCAACAACCTTCGTCACGGGGTCGAGCGTCACCGGATCTTCGGCGAGGGCCGGAGCGGCAGGAAACGCCAGCAGTCCGGCGACGCCAAGAACGGCGAGGAGACGTTTATAGGTAGACCGCATGTGCAACCCTTCAGCACTTCTGCGACCAGTTCGGGCCGAACCGGTCGTCACAGAATGCAGCAGCGCCCCCACGCAGATGTAAAGCCGCAGGTCGCTGTGGCAATTCCATTTGATTCTATGGTGCACCAATAAGGCCGTCCACCGAGGGGAATATGCCACCAGCGAAAAGCGCTGAAGCGTTGAGAGCAGGCTCTGCAAGGCCCGGCAGGCTGCCCGTTCCCGGCGTTCAGCAACCTCCCAGCAAACGTGCGCTCTAGTATCAGTGAGATCGTCCATAGTTAATTGCAGACGAGGATGAAAGGAAGTCTTATGACTGAGAACCCAGCGCAGGGCGCGTCACCAGAGAACCGGGAGCCGGCCACGCCGAACGAGGGCACTTCAGGGCACCCGCAGGCTGCCCCCGCGCCGGACTCAGCGAACGAGTTCCCGACCCCGAGGCTGGACCGGGCCGCGGACAACTCCCCGCAGCCGGTCTACCCGCAGCACCAGCCGTCCTACGGCCGCCCCCCGGCGCCGGAGACGCAGCAGTTCGGCGCACCCCAGGCGCATGGTCAGCAGGGCCACACGCCGGGCCAGCCCAACCCGCAGCACAACCCCGGATTCGGCCAGGCAACCGGCAACTCCGCCTACCGCCAGCCCCAGCAAGCGCACAACCAGGCTCCCTACGGCCAGCCGCAACATGGCGGCTATGGCGGCAACCAGCCTGGTTCGCCCTATGCGTCCAACCCGGCCCACGCCCCGAAACGCAAGGCGGCGTTCGGAGTCCCCACCCTCGTGGCCAGTATCCTGGCCGCCGGCCTCGTCGGCGGCGGTGTGGTCGCAGGAACAACGCAGCTGCTGGGAGGCCGGGACCTCGCGTCCGGGGGATCCAGCAGCAGCAGCCAGGCCGGCCCTGTCATCGTGAACAACAGGGAAGACGTGAACGCCATCACCGCGGCCGCAGTGAAGGCCACGCCAAGCGTCGTGACCATCAAGGCAACGAGCGGCAGTGAGGGCGGCACCGGCTCCGGCATCATTCTGGACGCTGAAGGCCATGTCCTCACGAACACGCATGTTGTCACCCTCGACGGCACGGCGGCCAACGCCGCGATCGAAGTCCGTCTGAGTGACGGCAAGGTCTACAGTGCCAAGATCGTCGGCACGGACCCGCTGTCCGACCTCGCCGTCGTGCAGATCCAGAACGCCTCCGGGCTGGTTCCGGCAGTCCTGGGCGACTCCGGAAAGCTGAACGTCGGCGATACCGCCGTCGCGATCGGCTCGCCCCTCGGCCTCACGGGCACCGTGACTGACGGCATCGTGTCGACGCTGAACCGCACCATCAGCGTTGCCTCCTCGGCGGCGCCGAAGGAAGGCGCGGACAACTCCCAGGGCGGCGGCCAGGGCTTCCAGTTTGCCCCGCCGGACGGCGGGCAGGGACAGAGCACCACCAACCAGGGAAGCATCGCGATCAACGTGATCCAGACAGATGCCGCCATTAACCCCGGCAACTCCGGGGGCGCCCTGGTCAACACCAAGGGTGAGATCATCGGCGTGAATGTTGCCATCGCCTCGGCCGGCGGCGAATCCTCGAGCAGCGGCAACATCGGCGTTGGCTTCAGCATCCCGATCAACCACGCCAAGCGAGTCGCGCAGGAGATCATCAGCAGTGGCAAGGCCACGCACGGCCAGTTCGGCGTGAGCGTTAAGCAGAAGACCGCGAGTTCCTCGGCATCCGGTTTCTCCGTCGGGGCAGAGGTCGCCACGGTTGAGGCCGGTTCCGCTGCAGACAAGGCCGGCATCAAGGTCGGTGACGTCGTCACCAGGTTCCAGGATCTCATCATCAGCGATCCGAACCAGCTGACTGCCGCCGTGCGCGAGCAGCCCGCCGGGGCCTCGGTCAAGGTCACCGTCCTCCGCGGCGGCAAGGACCAGCAGCTCGACGTGACCCTTGGGGCGGCCGCCGAGCAGTAGGAGCAGCAGGCAGTAAGAGCAGCACATAGGGTTCCACCGGCGAAGGCCGGGCAGCACCGCCCAGGTGCCGCCCGGCCTTCGCCGTGCACGGGGAAGGCTGACATGCACTCCGGGGCCCTGACACAGGCCTTAACCCGGCCGCGCCCGCGACCGCCGATATGGTTAGCTAGGAGCAACCCGGCACCCCGGGCGTTCCGTGGCCACGACCCCGCCCGGCTGGCTGTCCACCTGCATGGAAGGCTGCTGTAAACACAGTGGAAGAGACATTGAAGATCATCGTGCTGGTCAAGCACGTCCCTGACGCACAGTTCGACCGGCACCTCACAGGCGCGGGCAACACAACAGACCGCTCCGAGAGCATCCTGTCCGAACTGGATGAGTACGCCCTCGAGGCCGCACTCCGGCTGATCGAGGCCCGCGGTGGGGAAGCGGCGGGCAACAAGGTCATCGCCCTGAGCATGGGTCCTGCCGGCGCCCTCAACGCGGTGAAGAAGTCCCTGCAGATTGGTGCCAGCGAAGGCGTCCACCTCAGCGACGACGCCCTGGCCGGTTCCGACGCCGCAGCCACCTCGCTGGCACTGGCCGCCGCCATCCGCCACCTCGGCGCGGACACCCCGGCGGACCTCATCCTCACCGGCATGGCCTCCACCGACGGCGAGACCTCCCTGGTCCCGGCCCAGCTCGCGGAACGCCTGGACCTGCCGCAGGTCACCTTCGCGTCCTCCCTGGAACTCGACGGCGCCACGCTCACCGCCCGCCGCGACGGCGATGCCCACGCCGACACCGTCGAGGCAACACTGCCTGCCCTCGTCTCGGTCACGGACCAGATCAATGACCCCCGGTACCCGAATTTCAAGGGCATCATGGCTGCCAAAAAGAAGACCATCACGACGCTGAGCCTTGCCGACATCGGCGTCGACCCGGCGCACGTCGGACGGTCCGGCTCCTGGACCGCCGTCGAATCCGCCGAGGCACGCCCGGCGCGCACCGCCGGCACCATCATCACCGACGAGGGCGACGCCGGCATCAAGCTGGTTGAGTTCCTGGCCGCCCAGAAGCTGCTCTAAGGGGATTCCCAGACATGGCAAAAGTACTCGTATTCATTGACAACCCCGGCCAGGCCCTGAAGAAGGCCAGCCTGGAGCTGCTCACCATTGCCCGGTCCCTGGGGGAGCCGGCGGTCGCCCTCAACGGCGATCTCCACGACGACGTCGCAGCAACCCTAAGTGCCTATGGCGCCCAAACGCTGTACCGTCCGTCCGCGGCGGACCTCGACGACTACCTCGTAGGCCCCAAGGCCTCCTACCTGGCCGCCGCGGTGCAGACCGCCAATGCCACCGTCGTCCTGACCGAGAACTCGGCGGAAGCCAAGGAAATCGCTGCGAGGCTCGGCATCAAGCTCGGTGCCGGCGTCATCACCGACGTCGTCGCCGTGGACCCGGACGGAACCGCGCACAAGTCCGTGCTGGCCGGTTCCTACATCACCACGGCGAAGGCCACGACGCCGGTCGCTGTCCTGACCGTCAAGGCCAACAGCATCACGCCCGAGCCCGCCGTCACCGGCACGGCGCCGGCCACCGTCACCGTCGAGGTGCCGGAAACCGCCACCGCGGCGTCGGCCAGGATCACGGCCCGCAACGCGAAAGCCGCCAGCGGCCGTCCGGACCTCGCCGAGGCGCGGATCGTTGTGGCCGGCGGCCGCGGTGTCGACGGCAACTTCGGCCCGGTCGAAGACCTGGCCGATGCCCTCGGTGCGGCCATCGGCGCTTCCCGTGCCGCAACGGATGCGGGCTGGATCGGCCATGACGCGCAGATCGGCCAGACCGGCAAAACCGTTTCACCCCAGCTGTACATCTCCGCCGGGATCTCCGGGGCCATCCAGCAGAAGGCCGGCATGCAGACCGCCACAGTGATCGTGGCTGTGAACAAGGACGCGGAATCGCCCATCTTCGAGATCGCCGACTTCGGCATCGTGGGGGACCTGTTCCAGGTCCTCCCGCAGGCCACCGAGGAAATCAAGAAGCGGCGGGGCTGACGTCGTGAGCACCCCCGCCGTGCAGGCGCACAGCCCGTTTGACCCGGACCAGCACCGGATCGAACGGGTGCTGTGTTTCGCTGCGCACCCGGACGACATCGACTTCGGCGCCGCCGGCACGATCGCCGCCTGGACCGCCGCGGGGGTGCAGGTCAGCTACTGCATCATGACCGACGGCGACGCGGGCGGCTTCGATCCCGGCCAAAGGGACGAGATCGTCCGGCTGCGTAACGAGGAACAAGGCCGGGCCGCCGCGCTCGTCGGCGTCACCGACATCCACTATCTCCACGAGCGGGACGGCTACCTGGAACCCTCGCACGGGGTCATCCGCGAGGTGGTGCGGCTGATCCGGCAGCTCCGGCCCGACGTCGTGCTTTCCATGCACCCGGAACGGAACTGGAACCGGATCCAGAAGAGCCATCCGGACCATCTGGCGGTGGGGGAGGCCGTGACCCGGGCGGTCTATCCGGCGCTGGAGAACCCGTTCGCGTATCCGGAGCTGGCCGAGGCGGGGCTGGAGGCCTACAAGCTGCCGTGGCTGTGGCTCTTCGCCGGACCGGAGGAACGCGAGAACCACGTCGTCGACGTCACGGACCACATCGAGGGCAAACTCGCCGCGATCCATGTCCATGTCAGCCAGCACCCGGACATCGAGGCCATGGACCGCACTGTCCGGGGGCTCATGCTCCGGACAGCGGAGCGCGGCGGTCTCCGGGCAGGCCGCAGCGCCGAGGCATTCCACATCGTCACAGTCAACGGACCCGGGACCATCGCCGGGTTTTAGTGTTGCCCCCTGCGGTCCTCTCCCATATGCTGGCCTCTGTTTAAATCATATTTAATTGAGGAAGGCAGGCTTTAATGGCGAAGACTGCGCAGCACCCCGTACTGGTCATCATGGGCGTCTCGGGATCAGGAAAGTCAACCGTCGCAGGCCTGCTGGCCGGCCGGCTGGGTTGGGATTTCGCCGAAGGCGATGATCTGCACCCGGCGTCCAATGTGGCGAAGATGCATGCCGGCCAGCCGCTGACCGACGAGGACCGCTGGCCGTGGCTGGAAAGTATCGCGGGGTGGATCCGGCGGCACACCGGGTCCGGGACGCCCGGCGTCGTCACCTGCTCGGCGCTCAAGAAGCGATACCGGGATGTCCTGCGGGGGGAGGGCGTCGTGTTCGTCTTCCTCGACGGCAGCAAGGACCGGATCTCCGACCGGCTGGCGTCCCGGCACGGGCACTTCATGCCCCCGGCACTGCTGGAGTCCCAGTTCGAGGCGCTCGAAGCCCCCACCGAGGACGAAAATTTCATCACCCTGAGCGTCAGCCGGGCGCCTCTGGAGGAGGCACAGGAGATCATCGACCGGCTCCATCTCGGCTCGAGCAGCGCCAGCCGGCCGTAGCCGGCCCCGTTCTTCCCCCGCCATACCAGCGAGGAACACCTTGTGAACTCCCTCATAACCACGCAGCTTCCGGCTGCCGTCGAAGCCTGGACCGGGCTCGACACCCGCCTTCTGGCGGTCACCGCCATCGGCATCGCACTCATCGTGGTGCTGATCACCAAGTTCAAGCTCCACCCCTTCCTCGCGCTCATTCTCGGCTCTGCCTTCGTGGGCCTTGCCGCCGGCGTGGACCCGGCCCTGGTCATCAAGAACTTCGAGGACGGAGTAGGCGGCGTCCTGAAGGAAGTCGGCCTGCTGATCGCTCTTGGAGCCATGCTCGGCAAGCTGCTGGCGGACTCCGGCGGAGCGAACCGGGTGGTGGACACCCTGCTGGCGAAGGCCACGGGGAACAAACTGGTGTGGTCGATCACGCTCGTCGCGGTCATCATCGGCCTCCCGATGTTCTTCGAAATCGGCCTCGTCCTGCTGCTGCCGGTCATCGTCCTGGTCACCCAGCGCTCCAAAATGCCGCTGATGCGCATCGCGATCCCGGCGCTGGCCGGCCTCTCCGTGCTGCACGGCCTCGTGCCTCCGCACCCGGGCCCGCTGATCGCGATCAGCGCCGTCAAGGCCGAACTCGGCACCACCCTGGCGCTGGGTCTCCTGGTCGCCGTCCCCACGGTCATCATCTGCGGCCCGCTGTTCTCCCGGCTGGCCGCCACATGGGTGCCCGTCGGGGCCCCCGCCGTCGCGGGCGGCATCGACACGCAGCACGGTGCGGACATGGAAGGTGTCAAACGCCAGCCGGGCTTCCTCGTGACCCTGCTGACCATCATCTTCCCGGTGGTGCTGATGCTCCTCAAAGCCATCGTGGACATCATCTGGTCCGACGCCGCGACCGCCCCGTGGATCCGTTCCTTCTTCGATTTCGTCGGCCAGCCCCTGGTCGCCATGACCCTCGCCGTGCTGCTCGCGATCTTCACTTTCGGCTTTGCCGTGGGGTTCACGGGCAACAAGATCACCGCCAAGATCGGCGCAAGCCTGGGCCCGATCGCCGGAATCATGCTGATCGTGGGCGCCGGCGGCGGCTTCAAGCAGACCCTGATCGGCGCCGGCGTCGGCGATTCGGTCAAGAAATGGGCCGAGGGCACCAACATGTCCGTCCTGGTGCTGGGCTTCATCGTGGCCGTCGCGCTGCGCCTGGCTACCGGCTCGGCCACCGTGGCGACGGTAACGGCCGCCGGAATCGTCGCGCCGCTGGCGAGCTCGCTCACGCCGACGCACGCTGCGCTGCTGGCCCTCGCAATCGGCGCCGGCTCGCTGTTCCTCTCGCACGTGAACGACGCCGGATTCTGGCTGGTCAAGGAGCTGTTCGGGCTTACCGTCGGCCAGACCTTCAAGACCTGGTCCGTGATGGAGACGCTGATCTCCGTGGTCAGCTTCGGCTTCATCATGCTGCTGTCGCTCATCATCTAGCCGGGCCGGCCGAGGACGCCACTTCGGTCCCTTAAACCACAAGCCGCGCAGGCACTGACCCTTCAGGAGGAGTCAAGGCCTGCGCGGCTTTTGTTGGTGTGCCCGAGGCTAGGCGCCCAGCGGGGCGGCGGCCACGGTCGGCATGGTCGGCGACGCCGAGCCGCCGGCCGGTTCCACCGTGATGCCGAGTGTTGCGGCGGTGCTGATGCCCTTGACGACGGCCGGTTTGGACAGCGCTTCCGCGTCCATCAGGCCCTGGGACACCGGGGCCGAGCCGTCCTTGGGGATCAGCCACATCTGGTAGACCTTGCCTGCCGGCGGCGCCGGAACGTCGTTCATCTTGACGACGATCGCGTCCTTCGAACTGGAGACCGACACGGTGGCCGTTCCGCCGCCAATGACGTCAACAGTCGCCTGGCGCACATCGCCGGCCTGCAGCACCTGGTTCAGCGGATCGTTCTGGTTCCCCACATAGGCGCCGACGCCGACGCCGCCCAAGGCGATCACGGCTGCGGCAGCGACACCGACGAGCCAGTTGCGCATTCCCTGCGGCCGGCGCCGCTCGTCACGGCGCCTGCGGGCGGCACCGAGTTCATCGGTGACCGCGAGCTCGGAGGGCTCCCGGACAGGCCGGGCAACGACCGGCGGGACCGCCGTCGGCCCGCGGTGCAGCTGCCCGTCCGGCGCCGCGGCGGTGCCCTGGGCGGGCAACGACGCCATGATCCGGTCCAGCAGCCCGGCCGGCGGTTCTTCCTCCGCAGCAAAGCTGGTGGCGAGTGTTTCCCGGGCCTGGCGGACGCGTTCGTCAAAGGTGGTGCGTTCGGAGGGCGGAGCCGAGGCGAGGTAAACCTCGATGGCGGCGCGCTCGGCGTCGTCCACAGCGTTCAGTGCGTACACCTCGGCGAGGTCAGCCGCACGCCCCGAGGCAAGGTCGGTGGCGACGTCGGCTGCAAAGCCGCCGGGTACGCCGCCGTTGTTCCGTGCACTAATGTCGGTCATCTCAACTCACCCCCAGACAGGTCTTCAGTCGGATTAGTCCGTCGCGGATGCGGGACTTGATGGTGGGCACCGCAGCATTGAGCTTCTCTGCGACCTCCCGGTAGGTGAGGCCGCCGTAGTAGGCCAGCCGCACGGACTCCTGTTGTGTATCGGTCAGCGTCTCCAGGCAACGGACCACGGCCTCGGCCTCAAGCCGGCTTCCAACCTCGTCCGAGACGGAATCGTGATCGATGTCCTGGCTGCTGGCGCCGTATTTCGCTTCCCGGTCGGTGGAGGACTGGGACGACCTGACCTTGTCCACGGCCCGGCGGTGCGAGATGGTCATGAGCCAGGCGAGCGGGCTGCCAGCCTCTGGGTTGAACTTGGAGGCATTCTGCCAGACCTGGAGGAAGACCTCCTGGGTGGTGTCCTCGCTGAGTTCGACGTCGATCAGTACCCGCCGGGCCATGCCGAACACGCGCCGGGAGGTTAGTTCGTAGAATTCGGCGAAGGCTGCCTGGTCACCGCGGGCAACCTGCTCCAGCAGTGCGGCGAGCCGGCGGTTGACGTCGGCTGGAGTGCCAGGGGGAGCGGCAGCCCCGGGGTTCGGGGCGTTGGGAGTTTCCATCACCTTCAAGCATAAGGTGCCCGCCGCCGATCGCGGGTCAGGATGGGTTCCGGCCGGGACGTGGCTACCGGCAACACGCCGGGCGGGATGCCTGTCCACCTGCACAGTAGTTCTCACCTGCCGCTCCTCGCTCCTTTCCCGCTCCGTGGGCCCGTTGGTTGAACGGGCTTCAGAAGTGATTCGGGACTGCCGGCCAGCCGGATGGGCGGCGCGCCGGATAAGTTGCGGCCGGCTACAGCCTGGCGCCGGCGAATCCGTTCTGGCGCCAGGCCTCATAGACCGCGATTGAGGCTGCGTTCGCAAGGTTCAGCGAGCGTAGCGCAGGCAGCATCGGCAGCCTGACGCGTGAGGTGACATGGGGGTCGTGCTTGAGATCCTCGGGCAGGCCCACGGATTCGCGGCCGAAGAGCAGCACGTCCCCGGGCCGGTAGCTGATTTCCGTATAGGACACCTCGCCGTCGGAGGTGAAGGCGAAGACGCGCTCCGGCGCGAGCGCGGCCCAGGCGGCGTCGATGTCCTGGTGGACGGTCACGACGGCGAGGTCGTGGTAGTCGAGGCCGGCCCGGCGCAGCTTCGCGTCGGAGAAATCGAAGCCCAGCGGCTCCACCAGGTGCAGCTCGGCTCCCGTGATGGCAGCCAGCCGGATGGCATTGCCCGTATTGCCGGGGATTTCAGGGGCGTGGAAGAGGATGCGGAACACGGTCCCATCCTAGCGAGCCTGTTAGTGCATCCCGCGCAGCAGCCGGGCCAGCACCGGGACGATGACGGTGTTGGGGGCCGGGCCGGAACCCAGGAACTGCTTGAGTCCGCGTGCCAGGCCGGCGGCATTGACCACCTGGACTGTCTCGTGAGCCCCGGAACGGCGGTGCCGGTCGATCACGGGTTCGTGCAGGTTGCCGTCGGTGCTGTGGACCACGGTCCAGCCGGTGACGTTCAGTTCCGGGAAGATGTCCTGCATGCGGCGCACCACGTGGGCCAGCTGGGGCGGAGCGATTGACCGGCCGCCGTGGGTGAGGGCGCTGCCGTTCCAGGCATAGGCGCCGGGCGGCAGCAGCATTGAGCCGATGATCGCCATGCGGTAGCCGGATAGCACCACGTGGTCGATGTGGCTGTTGTCCGCCGGAGACTGCAGCCCGTTGATCAGCCGTGCGGCCGGGATGGCGGGGAGGATCTGCCTGCTGATGAGCTGTACGGTCCGCATTTCCCGCTGGATCCGGGCCTCCGCCCCGAAGATGCCCCGTTTGCGGGGCAGCCCGTGGACCTGCTGGCGGGCCAGGCTCTCGGGGATCAGCGGTACCTCGCCGGTCCCGGCATACTGTTCGAAGGGCGGGACGAAGACCGGGGCATCGGATGCCGTGTTCCGGGGCGTGTTGGGGCGCCGGACGTTGGCCGGGGCCCGGCTCCCGGCCGCCGGGGCATCAAAGTGTGCCCCCTCGTCAGGGAAAGGTTCCGCGAAGGCGCCACGGCCGCTGCCGTAGGAGCGGTCGTACTCGGCCCGGCTCTTGGCGTCGATCAGTGTTTCGTAGGCGAGTGTGACGCGCCGGAATGCGGCGGGGTCGCCGCCGTGGTCCGGGTGCGCGGTGCGGGCGGCCCGGCGGTAGGCCACCTTGATTTCCTTATCCGTCGCTGTCACGGGGATCCGGAGCACCTGGTAATGCGAGCTGTTGCCCTGCGTCAAGCAAGATTCCTTTGCGTCGATGGTGCCAGCCCATCCTGGACGTCCGGCCTGGCCAGTTTAACCGGCAAGGGGAAGAACGAGCGCAAGGGCACGGAAGGTTCCCGGCGGCTGGCATAATTCAGCGCATGATCATCGCCGTCGCCGTCAACCCGCGGGCATCCTTTGGCCGCGGGCGGCGTGCCGGCAACGAGGCGGCCGAATGCTTCCGGGCGGCCGGGGCCGAAGTCCTGGTCCTGTGCGAGGACAGTTATGACGCGCTTGCACGGGCCGTGGACAAGGCGCTGGCCTCAGGGGTGGATGCCCTCGTCGTCGTGGGAGGCGACGGAATGGTCCACCTCGGCGTCAATGCGCTCGCCGGATCGGGCATGCCCTTGGGTGCGGTCCCGCTGGGGATCGTCCCGACCGGCACCGGAAACGACATGGCGCGGACGCTCGGTATACCGGCGCACAACATCCCCGGGGCCTGTGCTGCGGCTCTGGCGGCCCTGGCGTCCGGCGGGCGGCTGATCGACGCCGGGCGGGCATCGTCCGGGGGCTCGTCCCGCTGGTTTGCCGGGGTGTTGTCGGCCGGGTTCGACGCGGCCGTCAACGAGCGGGCCAACGCCTGGCGGTGGCCCCGCGGAAAGGCCCGGTACCACCTCGCGATGCTCAGCGAACTCGCCTCGTTCCGGCCGATCAAGTACACCGTGACGGCCGACGGCGAGCGCTGGCAGCAGGGAGCGATGCTGATGTCCGTTGCCAACGGCCAGTCGATCGGCGGCGGCATGAAGATCACGCCTGACGCCGTGCCCGACGACGGCTACCTGGACCTCTTTATCGTCAGCCCGCTGTCCCGGACCGGCCTGCTGAAGGTCTTTCCGAAGGTCTTTTCCGGCGGCCACCTGGGACATCCGGCCGTGCACATCCGGCGGGTGCGCACAGTCGAGCTGTCGGCGGACCAGGTCGTGGCGTACGCGGACGGGGAACGGATCGGTGCGTTGCCGCTCACCATCGAGGTGGTTCCCGGGGCGGTGCGGGTCCTGGCCTGGCCCGCAGGGGCATCGAAGCCTTCGCCGCGGGAGTTTTGATCCGAGAGTCTAGACTCATGCGGGGGCCCGGGCAGGAAGCGGAACGGGCACAGCGACAGTGGGGCGGGGCATGGGAATCAAGCGCGACACGGGGACCGCGGCACCGGCGGGCAGGAGCATCGGTACCCGTTGCGTCCTCCGGGGCCGCCGGGGGAGCCGCGCGTTCCTGGCGCTCGCAGTCACGGCCGTGCTGGCCGGCTGCAGCGTTGGCGTTCCGGACCCCTCCGCGCCCAGGGCGGCACCTGCGACTGCGACCCTTGCCACCCCCACCATCACCCCCGGCCACGACGCCGCTGCCGTTGCGGGGAAGGACATGCCCTTCGCCGCCGGCGACACCCTGGCGGCCGGCGTGCCCGTCCAGCTCTCCGACGGGCTGCGGGACGTGCCGCGATGGAAGCCTGGCAAGGAAAACGTGGCCGGTGCCAGTGAGTTCGTCAAGGAGGACGGCTGTGTGGTCTCGGCCAAGGTGCGGACCAACCAGTCGGCCCTGGCCGTATCCGGGGACGACAAGGCGTCCACGGAAGCGCTCTTCCAGTACCTGGACGCCAGTATTCTTCCGGGCTACCTGAAACCGGAGACCCTGCGCTGGGGTGGAGAACCCGGCAAGCCCGCTCCGCGCGTCGACGTCCTTGTGT
Organism: Pseudarthrobacter kochi; assembly: GCF_055412805.1. Taxonomy (NCBI): domain Bacteria; kingdom Bacillati; phylum Actinomycetota; class Actinomycetes; order Micrococcales; family Micrococcaceae; genus Pseudarthrobacter; species Pseudarthrobacter kochi. The sequence goes on along the minus strand of NZ_JBVAYV010000008.1, from coordinate 12,869 downwards.
ATACGGGCGGTGACCGGGCCGGTACCCGGGCCACGGCAATCTACGCCCGCCTTTTCAGCGAGCCGGGCTCCTCCGTGTACCTGTCCGCCTCGTGCCCCGATGCCGCGACGCTGGCCGCCGCGCGGATCGAGGCCGAAGCATGGATCGCCGTCGTTCCTCCGTCCGGCTGAGACGTCCGTCCGGCCCGGATCGGCCGGGACGTCCGTCCGGCTGAGACCTCCGTCCGGCTGAGACGTCCGTCCGGCTAGGACGTCCGTCCGGCCCGGATCGGCCGGGTCACGTCACTGGGGGACCGCTCAGGCCTGCCTGGTTGGCGAGAGCCGGTTCAGGGCCAGTGCCCCGACCAGCAGGCCAAAATCCCGCAGGGCCACGTCGAAGAAGCTGCCCAGGACGAGGAGGTTGACGATGATACCGAGGAGCCAGGCCGCCACGAGCAGCGAGCCGAACCGGGGCTTCAGCGCCACCGTCAGGCCCGCGACGATCTCCACGACGCCGACCACATACATGATGGTCTGCGCCGGCAGCGGGACGACAGTCGTGACCACGGGCGCCAGGTACATGGTCCAGTCGGTGAGCAGGTTGGTGAACTTGTCCAGGCCGAAGATTACCGGCGCGAGGGTGAAAACCGTCCGCAGGTGCAGGAATGCCTGCCGCGCGGCAGCCGGGGCCAGCTGTCCGGCCGGCGTGCTGATGGCTGGTGAAGATTTCATGATGACTCCTTCTAAAAGTAGATAGCTTGATTTTAGAATGGTGACAGGTAGTTAAGCAATGAATCTTGTTTTTAGAGTTAGGCTGAATCCATGATCCGAACGCCCTGGAACCGCAGGATTGCGGCCGTCGCCTCCCTGGGGGATGCGAACCGCCGCAGGCTGTTCGACTTCGTCGCCTCGGCCGGGTGCGCCGTCAGCCGCGACGACGCCGCCGGTGCCCTCGGCCTGCCCAGGAGCACGGCGTCCTTTCAGCTGGACCGGCTGGTGCAGGACGGGCTGCTGGCCGTGGAGTTCCGGAAGCTTGGCGGCAGGGAAGGGCCCGGCTCCGGCCGCCCGGCCAAGCTGTATCTGGCAGCTGTCCGGGAGGTCGCCGCCTCAGTGCCGGACCGGAACTACGATCTGGCCGCCGAGCTGCTGGTCTCGGCCATCGAGGATTCAACGTCCGACGGCGGAACCGCGCGCGAAGCCCTTTTGCGCGCCGCCTACGCACGGGGGCAGTCCGCCGCCGGGGCCCATGGCGGGACGGCGGGGCAGGCGAATGCCGGGACAACTGCCGGGGAAGCCGCTTTCGCCGGGTTCCTCGCCGCGGAGGGCTACCGTCCCGAAGCCGACGGCGAGGGCGGAATGGTGCTGCTCAACTGTCCGTTCCACCGGATCGCCGAAGGCCACGCCGGCGTCGTCTGCGCCATGAACGGGGCCTTCCTGTCCGGAGCCGCGAAAGGCATCGGCATCGATCCAGGCCGGGTCCAGGCTCTCGCCATCGACGACCTCCGCGCGCAGGGAGCCGCGCAGCCGGCGCAGTGCTGCGCCCGGATCAAACCCCAGGAACCTGGCTCCTAGCCGGTCCGGCCTGACGTGGCTGGCGCCGGGCGCTTGGCCTGCCCGGACCTCCCCGTCAACAGCACACCGACGATCACCAGCAGTCCGCCCACGATCTGGACGAGGGTGAGCGGAGTCCCCATTACCACCGTGATGAGGGCCGTGAAGACCACAATCAGGTTGAGGTAGTTCCCGGCGGTTCCCGGCGGGGTCGTTTTCAGGGCAATGTTCCAGAACAGGTAGGCGCCCAGGGACGGGAAGACCACGATGTACGCCAGCGACCAGGCTTCGGACTCCGATTCCGGAAGCCGCACGTTCATAGCGGCGGCGAAGGGTGCGAGCGTCACGGCCGCAATCGCCACCTGAACCGCGGTGGCCGCGATGGCGGGGACAGCCAGCCTGCGGGCGATGATCGTGTAGAGCCCCCAGACCACAATCGCGCCGATCATCATGAGTTCGCCGGTGTTAATCGACAGGCTGAACACGCGCTGCAGCTCGCCCCGGGTCAGCACCAGCAACACGCCGAGCAGGCCGAGGAAGATGCCGAGCCAGCCCAGGCGTGTGGTCCGCTCGCCGAGCAGGAGGATCGCCAGGACCACGATCAGGGCCGGGTTGGCCGCCGTGATCAGGGCAGCGTTCACGGCTGAAGTGTGGCCGAGCGCGCCGTACAGCAGGAGCGTGTAGCCGCTCATGCCAAGCACGCTCAACAGCAGGAGCACCGGCCAGCGGCGCAGGACCGCGCGCCAGTCCGGCTTTTCGACGAAGTGGGCCAGGAGCAGCAGCGGCACCGCGGCCAGCGTCCAGCGCCAGAATGTCAGGTCCATCGGGGCCATTGAGGCGACGGCGGCCTTGCCGACAACGAAATTCCCGGACCAGAAGAGGGTGGCCAGGACCAGGTACAGGGGCGCTTTCACCGCTCGAATGTACACCAGTGCCGCCGCGGGCCCGCAGGTAGAATTGCCCTGTGCCCGTTTACCTTGATCATGCCGCCACCACCACCCTTGCCCCGGAGGCCCTGGCTGCGCTGACCCGCGAACTGGCCCGGACCGGCAACCCGTCCTCGCTGCACGGATCGGGCCGCCGCGCCCGGCGCGCCGTCGAAGACGCCCGCGAGGCGCTGGCGGCCGCGGCCGGCGCGCACCCCTCGGAAGTCATCTTCACCTCGGGCGGCACCGAAGCCGACAACCTCGCCGTCAAGGGCCTCTACTGGGCCCGGCACGCCGAAGACCCGGCGCGCACCCGGATCCTGTGCTCCGCCGTCGAACACCACGCCGTGCTGGACACCGTCGAATGGCTCGAACGGCACGAGGGCGCAGGGGTGACCTGGCTGCCTGTGGATGCGGCCGGCGTGGTCGACCTGGCCGTTCTGGAGGCAGAGCTCGACCGGGACCCGGCGTCAATCGCCCTGGTCGCGGTCATGTGGGCGAACAACGAAGTCGGCAGCATCCAGCCCATTGCGGAAATCGTCGAACTGGCGCACCGGGCCGGCGTTCCGGTCCACTCCGATGCCGTCCAGGCGTTCGGCTCCGTGCCGGTGGATTTCCGGGCCAGCGGACTCGACGCCATGTCGATCTCCGGGCACAAGATCGGCGGCCCGGTCGGCATCGGGGCGCTGATGCTGGGCCGCGCCGTGAAGCTGACCCCGGTCCAGCACGGCGGGGGACAGGAGCGGGACGTCCGCTCAGGAACGCTCGACACCGCCTCCATTGCTGCCTTCGCAGCGGCAGCCGAATCCGTCGCCGCCAATCTCCCGGGCGAAGCGGCGCGCCTCGCGGCGCTCCGGGACCGGCTGGTCGACGGCGTCCTGGCAGCAGTGCCCGACGCCGTGCTCCGCGGGGCTCCCGGTGCCGGACGGCTCCCGGGGAATGCGCACTTCACCTTCCCCGGCTGCGAAGGCGATTCGCTGCTTTTCCTGCTGGATCTGGCCGGGGTGGAATCCTCCACCGGTTCGGCCTGCACCGCGGGCGTGCCCCGGCCGTCCCATGTGCTGCTGGCGATGGGACTGGACGAGGATACGGCCCGGGGCGCCCAGCGGTTCAGCCTGGGGCACACTTCCACAGAAGCCGACGTCGATGCGCTGCTGGCTGCCCTGCCCGGCGCCTACGCCCGCGCGCGCCAGGCCGGCATGGCCGGGCACGAGTCCAGCATCCAGACCGCCGGGACGCTCGCCCGCCACTCCGGCGGCGGCACCTACTAGGCCCTTGCCAGGGCCGGCAGGGGCGCCGGCCGGGCTACGCGGCTGGCAGAAGCCGGTCCAGCGGGATGTCCGGATCGGCGAGTTCCTGCGAGCTCACTGCGGTTCGCTCCGAGATGAGCTGCTTGATGAACTTTTGTGGCCGGCCCGAGCGCGGCCAGTTCACGCTCATGCCGGCGACCACCCGGCCGTCGCGCTGCCAGAAAGCCAGGAACTCCTTGCCCTCGAGCGAGCCGCGGATGGTGGGCGCCCCCGCGGCCAGCGCCGGGAAGCCTGAGTACTCCATGCTGACGTCGAACTGGTCGGTGTAGAAGTAGGGGACTGCGTCCATCACGGCATCCTGGCCGAGCATCGACTTGGCCGCGACCTTGCCGCCGTTGAGGGCGTTGGCCCAGTGCTCGCTGCGGTGGTGCTCGCCGGTGAAGGGATGCAGGGCATTGGCGGCGTCCCCGGCCGCGAAGATTCCGGGTGCGGAGGTGCGCAGCGCGGCGTCCGTGAGGATTCCGTTGTGCAGTGCGATGCCCGCAGCCCCGGCCAGCGACACCTCGGGGACCACCCCCACGGCGATGATCACAAGGTCCGCGGGCAGGACCTCGCCGGCGTCCGTGACCACACCGGTGACCCGGCCCGACTGCCCGTTGATCCCCGCAGCCGAGGCCGGGAGCCGGAACCCGACGCCGTTCGCCTCGTGCAGCGAACGGAAGAAGCCGCCCAGCTCGCGCCCGATCGCCGCTCCCAGCGGCACCTGCTCCAGCCCGAGCAGGGTGACGGAGTTTCCGTAGGCGGCCGCCGCGGCGGCCAGCTCCATCCCGATCCAGCCCGAGCCGATCATCACGACGTTCCGGCCGCCCCCGGCCAGGCCGGCACGCAGGCGGCGGCAGTCGTCCACCGTGCGGAATGTGCTGACTCCCGCCAGGTCGCTGCCGGGCAGAGGCAGGCGCCGGGGACGCGCGCCCGTGGCCAGCAGCAGCGCGGCATAGTCCAGCGTCCGCCCGTCCCCGAAAGCCACCGTCCGGGCGGCCGGATCAATCCCCGTCACGGGAGTGCCCAGCCGGAGGTCGACCGCGTTGTCCGCGTACCAGTCAGCCGGGACGACGGGCAGGGCGTCGTCGCCGGCTCTTGCAAGCAGGTATTCCTTGGACAGGGGCGGGCGTACGTAGGGATGGTGCCGCTCCCCGGCCAGCAGGATCACCGGCCCGCCATACCCTTCCGCGCGGAGGGTCCTGGCTGCGGTGGCTCCGGCGAGGCCGCCGCCCACGATCACGATGTTTCCGGGGGCCATGTTGCGCTCGATTCCTGCGGCCGCCGGGATGACCGGAGGCGAAGGTCAGGGGACAAATCTAAAACCATCAGTTCTGACTTTAGAAGTGCGGGGCCTGGCGGTCAAGGCCTTTTTGGGCGGGGATTCGCCCGTGGCGATAGACTGGTGCGGCAGGCATGGTGATATCTCCGCGTCCAGCCAGTGCCGGCAACAAACCCCCAACCCCAACGAAAGCCAGTATGCGAGTTCTTGCAGCCATGAGCGGCGGCGTCGATTCCGCCGTTGCCGCAGCCCGCGCCGTCGAGGCGGGGCACGACGTCGTCGGCGTCCACCTTGCGCTGTCCCGGATGCCGGGAACCCTGCGCACCGGCAGCCGCGGCTGCTGCACCATCGAGGACTCCCGCGACGCCTGGCGTGCCTGCGACGTGCTCGGAATCCCGTACTACGTCTGGGACTTCTCGGAGCGCTTCAAGGAGGACGTGGTCCAGGACTTCATCGACGAATACGCCGCGGGCCGCACTCCGAACCCCTGCATGCGCTGCAACGAACGGATCAAGTTCGCCGCGCTGCTGGAGAAGGCGATCGCGCTGGGATTCGACGCCGTCTGCACCGGCCACTACGCCAAGGTGATCACCGACGCCGGGGGCAACCCCGAGCTCCACCGGGCCGCGGACTGGGCCAAGGACCAGAGCTACGTTCTCGGTGTGCTCACGCACGAGCAGCTCAAGCACTCCATGTTCCCGCTGGCCGACACCCCGTCGAAGGCCGAGGTCCGCGCCGAAGCCGAACGCCGCGGACTCTCCGTGGCCAACAAGCCCGACAGCCACGACATCTGCTTCATCCCGGACGGCGACACCGCCGGCTGGCTGGCCGAGAAGATCGAGATGTCCACCGGCGACATCGTGGACGAGTCCGGCGCGAAGGTCGGCGAGCACCCCGGCGCCAACGCGTTCACGGTCGGCCAGCGCCGCGGGCTGAAGCTGGGCACCCCCGCCGCCGACGGCAAGCCGCGCTTCGTGCTGGAAATCCGGCCCAAGGAGAACAAGGTGGTCGTGGGGCCCGAGGCACTCCTGGCCATCGATGAGATCCGCGGCATCAAGGTCTCCTGGGCCGGGCTGCCGATCGCCGAAGTGGCCACCGGCGAGGACTTCGACTGCTACGCCCAGGTCCGCGCCCACGGCGACCCTGTGCCCGCCACGGCACGCATGGAACGCGCAGCGGGCGCCGGCGAAGGGGACGGCGCCGCCGTCGGCCGCGGGAACCTCGTGGTGACCTTGACGGAGCCGCTGCGCGGTGTGGCCCCCGGCCAGACCGTGGTGCTCTACCAGGGCAGCCGCGTACTGGGTCAGGCCACCATCGACGCGGCCCGTTCGCTGCAGCGGGCGGCCCTCTAACAAACCAGTCACTAACAGGCAGGCACCAACGAGCAGGACACTAATAAGCAGGCACTGTTCGCAGGAGCACCGCACATATTCGATGTGCGGTGCTCCAGCCGTCTTAACGCGCGTTCCCGCAATCCGGGCGGCTGCCAACTGCCGGAATCCGGGCGGGATCCCTGAAGATAATGATGGGTTCTGCCGGTTCGTGTAAATTTTGTGTCTCATCTCACAGGATGTGGCGATTCGCCGCGTGGTGTCTGGTTGAATCAAGGAATCAGGACAGCGCGCAGCCCGCCGAGTCATGAGCAGAACCGTCTCCGGGCAGCGCACCAGTACTCATCGAACAGAAAGTTCACAGATGGCAATGAACAAAAAGGCCCTGCAGAGCGCCATCGCGCTCGCCGGGGTATCCGCCTTCGCACTGACCGCCTGCACCGGCCCCTCCGGCGGCGGAACGGCGTCCGGCAGCGCGGCCGGCGGAGGCACCATTACGTACGGCACTACCGACAAGGTCGTCACCCTCGACCCGGCCGGCTCCTACGACGCCGGTTCCTTCATGGTGATGAACCAGATCTACCCGTTCCTGCTCAACTCGAAGCCGGGCACTGCGGACTCCACTCCCGACATTGCCGAGTCTGCTTCCTTCACGAGCCCCACGGAGTACACCGTCAAGCTCAAGCCCGGCCTGAAGTTCGCCAACGGCCACGCCCTGACGTCCTCCGACGTGAAGTTCTCGATCGACCGCGTTGTCAAGATCGCCGACGACAACGGTCCCGCCTCGCTGCTCGGCAACCTCGCGTCGGTCGCCGTCAAGGACGACTCCACCGTGGTCTTCACGCTCAAGGCCAGCAACGACCAGGTCTTCCCGGGCGTCCTCGCCGCCAACGCGGGCCCGATCATCGACGAAGAGGTCTTCCCGGCGGACAAGCTGATGACCGACGACGAAATCGTCAAGGGCAAGCCGTTTGCCGGTCCCTACACGATCGAGAGCTACAAGAAGAACGAGCTCGTTGGCCTCAAGGTCAACCCGGACTACCAGGGTCTCCTCGGCAAGCCGGCCAACGGCGGCGCCACGATCAAGTACTACGCCGATTCCAACAACCTCAAGCTGGACGTCCAGCAGGGCAACATCGACGTCGCCGGGCGCAGCCTGACGGCCACCGACGCCGCGGACCTCGCAAAGGATTCCAAGGTCAAGGTCTACAAGGGCCCGGGTGGCGAGCTTCGCTACATCGTGTTCAACTTTGACACCATGCCGTTCGGTGCCAAGGCCGCCGACGCCGATCCCGCGAAGGCACTTGCCGTGAGGCAGGCGATGGCAAACGTCGTCGACCGCGACGCGATCGCCAGCCAGGTCTACAAGGGCACCTACCTGCCGGCCTACTCCGTCGTTCCGGACGGCTTCGTCGGCGCCATCCAGCCGCTCAAGGAAATGTACGGCGACGGCAGCGGCAAGCCCAGCCTCGACAAGGCCAAGAAGGCCTTCGCCGACGCCGGCGTCACCGCCCCGGTCACCATCAAGCTCCAGTACAACCCGGACCACTACGGCAAGTCCTCAGGCGACGAGTACGCCATGATCAAGGAGCAGCTGGAGAAGTCGGGCCTGTTCAAGGTTGAACTGCAGTCCACCGAGTGGGTCACCTACTCCAAGGACCGCACGGCCGACGCCTACCCGGTCTACCAGCTCGGCTGGTTCCCGGACTACTCCGACGCCGACAACTACCTCACGCCGTTCTTCGTCCCCGGCAACTTCCTGAAGAACCACTACGAGAACCCCGCCGTCACGGACCTGATCAGCAAGCAGCTGACCACCGTCGACAAGGCAGAGCGCGCAAAGGTGCTCGGTGAGGCCCAGACGGCCGTCGCCAAGGACCTGTCCACACTGCCGCTGTTGCAGGGCGCCCAGCTTATGGTCGCCGGCAAGGACGTCAAGGGTGTCGACAAGACCCTGGATGCTTCCTTCAAGACCCGCCTTGGTGTCATGTCCAAGTAGGTCCAACCCCCATCCGGTTCTGACCAGCCAACGAGGCGGGGCGCCCCACACGGCGTCCCGCCTTGGTGCTGATACAGGACAACCGATTCCGGAGCTCACGAGGCTGCCGGAACACACATTTAGGTACCAATGACAACACTTATCGAGGCGCCGCCGACCGACGGCGAAGGCCTTCTGCCGATAAAGAAGAAGACGTCCGGCGGGGGACTGGGCCGTTACATCCTGATCAGGTTCTTCCTGATCTTCCCGACTATCCTCATCCTGGTCACCATGGTGTTCTTCCTGATGCGCACCACGGGGGACCCCATTACCGCTGCCCTGGGCGGCCGGCTTCCACCGGAACAGCTCCAGGAACGCATCACTGCCGCCGGATACGACCGGCCCATCTTCGTGCAGTACTTCGAGTACCTGGCCCAGCTCATCACCGGCAACTTCGGCACCACGCTGTCGGACAACCGCCCGGTCTCGGAGATGCTCGCCACCTATGGCGCGGCCACCCTGGAACTGACCATCAACGCCCTTCTGGTCGCCCTTGCCGTGGGGATCCCGCTGGGGCTGGTCGCCGCGCACCGGCGGGACAAAGGCCCCGACGCCGCGCTGCGTGTTTTTGCGATCCTCTGCTACGCCACGCCGGTCTTCTTCTCCGGGCTTCTCTTCAAGCTGACCTTCTCCGTCTGGCTGGGCTGGCTCCCGGTCGCCGGACGCGCGACGCCTGCCAACGAGCTCGCCCTGACCTCGCTCGCGTCCCCGACGGGTATCTACTGGCTCGACGCCGTCCGCAGCGGCAATACGGCCGCGCTGGCTGACGTTATGGCGCACGCCGTCCTGCCCGCACTCGCCCTCGGCCTTCTGACCGCCGGCATCTTCCTGCGCCTGGTCCGGACCAACGTGATCGGAACCCTCGGCAAGGACTACGTCGAGGCCGGCCGCTCCCGCGGTGTGAGCGAATACCGTCTGGTCACCAAGCACGCCTACAAGCCGGCCCTCATCCCCATCATCACCGTGATGGGGCTGCAGATCGCCGTGCTGCTGGGCGGCGCCGTCCTGACCGAGACCACGTTCGAATGGAAGGGCCTGGGCTTCCAGCTCGCGACCTACCTGACGGCCCGTGACTTTGTGGCCGTCCAGGGCATCGTGGTCCTCCTCGCAGTGATCGTGGCTGTGACCAACTTCTTCGTGGACATAGTCGCCGCGCTGATCGACCCCCGCGTGAGGTACTGATATGAGCACCACTGCCGTTACTGAACCCGTCAAGGATCCCCGTGGACCGTGGTTCCGGCGCCTGCCGGTCATCTCGCACTTCAACAAGAGCGTCGGCCTGCAGCGCGGAATGCTCGTAGCGGGTCTTGTCCTCACAGCGGTCTTCCTGCTGACCGCGATTTTTGCGCCCCTGATCGCGCCCTTCGGCTTCTCCCAGATTTCCGACGCCGACGGCGGCTTCCCGGCGCAGGAAGCGCCCGGCGGCAAGCACCTCATGGGAACCACCGTGGGCGGCTACGACGTCTTCTCCCGCGTTGTCTGGGGGGCGCAGACCGCCGTCCTGGTCATCATCGTGGCTGTGATCATGTCGATCTTCATCGGAGTGATCCTGGGCCTGGTCAGCGGCTACATCGGCGGCTGGCTGGACCGGACCCTCGTGGTGATCGCCGACGCCATCTACGCCTTCCCCCCGCTGCTCGTGGCCATCGTGATGGCGATCGCCATCAGCGGCGGCAGGTCCAGCCTCTGGGGCGGCATCCTCGCGGCGGCGATCTCCATCACCGTCGTCTTCATCCCGCAGTACTTCCGCGTCATCCGGGCCGAGACCATCCGGCTCAAGGCGGAACCGTTCGTGGAATCAGCCAAGGTGGTGGGCGCCTCCAACATCCGCATCATGCGCCTGCACGTCTTCAAGAACGCCACCCGCACGCTGCCGCTGATCTTCACCCTCAATGCCTCCGAGGCCATCCTGACCCTGGCCGGTCTGGGCTTCCTGGGCTTCGGCATTGAGCCGACCTCTGCTGCCGAGTGGGGCTTCGACCTCAACAAGGCCCTGGCGGATACCACCTCCGGGATCTGGTGGACGGGCGTTTACCCCGGCCTCGCGATAGTGCTCACCGTCCTTGGACTGACGCTGGTCGGCGAGAGCATCAACGACCTCAACGACCCCCGCCTGCGGGGCCGCAGGAAGGCTGCCTCCGGCAAGGGCGGCCCGGATTCCACCACCGGTGCCAAGGCTGCACTCGACGCAGAAGTGAGAAGTTCATGACCACCAACATCGACAAACACGGCACGGGCGCCGGCCCGGTCCTCGACATCGACCACCTCAAGGTTACGTTCGCCACCGATGCCGGAGACGTGTACGCCGTCAAGGACGTCAGCCTCGAGGTAAACCCCGGTGAGGTCGTGGCGATCGTGGGCGAGTCGGGCTCCGGCAAGACCGTCACTGCCAAGACCATCCTGGGCCTGCTGCCCGAGACCGCCATCAGCTCAGGTGCGGTGCTGATCAACGGCAACAACGTGATCAGCGTCAGCCCGGCGAAGCTGCGGGAGATCCGCGGCCGGGACGTCGCCATGGTCTTCCAGGAACCGTCCACCGCCCTTAACCCTGTCTTCACGGTGGGCTGGCAGATTGCCGAAGGCATCCGCTCGCACGCCCGCCACGGGGGCGCAGGACGGGTCAGTGCCAAGGAAGCCAAGACCCGCGCCATTGAGGCGCTCCGCAAGGTGGGCATCCCGGACCCGGAAACACGGGTCAACTACTACCCGCACCAGTTCTCCGGCGGCCAAAAGCAGCGTGTGGTCATCGCCGCAGCCCTGGCCCTGAACCCGGGTCTCATCGTGGCGGACGAGCCGACCACCGCGCTGGACGTTACTGTGCAGGCGGAAATCCTCGAACTCCTGCGGGACCTTCGGGACCAGTACGGAACCTCGATCGTGCTGATCACGCACAACATGGGTGTGGTGGCCGACCTCGCCGACCGCGTCGTCGTGATGTACCAGGGCGACGTCGTCGAGGAGGCGCCCTCGCGGGTGCTCTTCGCCGAGCCGAAGCAGGACTACACCAAAAAGCTCCTGGCCGCCGTCCCGCACCTGGGCAGGAACTCCGCCTCAGAAGGCATGACCCAACGGGCGCACCAGGGCGGCAAGGTGCTCGTCGAGGCCAAGAACCTGACCATCGAGTACCCCGGACGGCTGGGAACCCCCGCTTTCAAAGCCGTGGACGGGGTCAACTTCACCCTGTCCGAGGGCGAGGTCTTCGGCCTCGTGGGGGAGTCCGGCTCCGGCAAAACGACGATCGGGCGGGCCATCGCCGGCCTGAACCGGACCACCGGCGGCAGCCTGAAGGTGCTGGGCTACGAAATGCTCAACCTGAAGGAGCGCACGTTCAAGCCGCTGCGCAAGGAGATCGGGTTTGTGTTCCAGGACCCGGCGGCGTCCTTCAACCCCCAGCTGACGATCGGGGACTGCATTGCCGAGCCCCTGATCATCCACACCAAACCGACCCCGGCCCAGGCCCGGCAACGGACCCGGGAGCTGCTCGAAGCCGTGCAGCTGCCGGCCGCCTACGCCGACCGGTTCCCGCATGAGCTCTCCGGCGGACAGCGGCAGCGTGCCTCCCTCGCGCGGGCGCTCATCCTGAACCCGAAGCTGCTCATCGCCGACGAGCCGACGTCCGCCCTGGACGTGTCGGTCCAGGCCGTGGTGCTGGAACTGTTCAAGGACATCCAGGCCGAATTCGGCTTTGCCGCCCTGTTCATCAGCCACGACCTCGCCGTCGTGGATATCCTGTCCCACTGGGTCGGGGTGCTCTACAGGGGCAAGCTGGTGGAGCAGGGCCTGGGTAGCCAGGTGATGGGCAATCCGCAGCACGCCTACACAAAGAAGCTCATTGCGTCCCTGCCGGTTCCCGACCCGGATGAGCAGGCCCGACGCCGGGAGGCATTCCGCGAGGTACTCCACAGCTAACCCGCCGCAGGGGATCCGCTGGCCGGACATGCCCGCCGTTCGCTTCCACGCGGAATACCTCCACAACCATGGATCTTCCTGCTTTCACCGGCGTCACGTTAGGTGGGGACCCCAGCGGTTCGCCAAAGATGGCCGCTGTGGGGCGTCCCGGGGTGCCGGCACGACGCTCCTGCCCAGTTACTTCCACGCGCGCCGGCCGGCACCCGCGGGATCCTGCGGAATTCTGCGGAATTCCGCAGTTCCCGGGGGCCGAGACGGGTTCCGGAACGGAGTAACTGGGCTGGAACGCCATCCCCCGGGGAGCGAGGACGAACGCAGCCGCTCCGCCACTGGACATGCCCAGCGGCGGGGGCATCGTGGTTTCGGGGCGGCAGGTCCTTCGGGGCAAAGCGGGCAAGGCGGGCACGGTGGGCAACGCGGGCAACGCGGGCACGGTGGGCAACGGGTCGACTAGCCCGGATTTTTCATGATGGCCGGGTTGGGGGTCGGTCAGGGGCTAATTCCCGTTCCGGCTGATTTTGCTGGTTTTGGGCGTGCGGGCGGGGCCTGTTGTCGCTGGTTGGGC